>JAHEAS010000488.1:1600-3815 GCA_024642645.1 Saprospirales bacterium
TAGGTTGATTATCAACAAAATAACACTACCGACATAGCCTAGCACGAAGCCTTTTGCGCTCACTCGGTTGTAGTGTTCTTCGGTTACAATGTCAGGAAGATAGGAGTTGTAAAAAACGATGGAGCCAGCGAAGCCAGCCGTTCCAATTAAAAAACCAAATACTCCAAGCATCAGCATTGTCCCAGCGCCAATGTTTTCACCATCGAAAAAAAACAGTGACATACAGGCCAATGAACCAACCGTGGTAAAAAAACGCATAAAAGCCATGCGACGCCCGCTGCTATCCGCAATACCAGATAAGATGGGTGAAATAGCAGCAATGAGCAAGTATGCCACAGCCACCGTCAGCGAAAACAGCGTGGTGTTTAACATGGCAATGCCAAAAGGGCTGACTTCGTGTGCCGTGATTCCCTCAAAATAGGCCGGGAAAATAGCAACTGCGATGGTGAGCGCAAAGGCGGAATTGGCCCAGTCGAACATGGCCCAGCCATTGATGATTTTGGGGTCGTTGAGTTGAAAGTCGGGTTTTGATATGGTCATTCGATTCTATTTTGGCGAAAGATAATTCGATTTGTGATTTAGTGATTTACGATTTGCGATTGGGTGTGATTGAAATGTTCAGTTTTCGTTTTTTTTAAATACTTTGTGGCTGTAAAATCAGTCCTTTGTCAATAAGTTCATTCAATCAAATTTGCCAGATACAACCACTCCATTCGTAAATCCAAAATCGTAAATCCAAATAATGTTAAACATAGCCCTTCTTTCAAGAGGCCCTGGCCTTTATTCCACCCAAAGTTTATTTCGAGCAGCACGTAAACGTGGCCATTACGTCCGGGTGGTTGACCACGGGCAGTGCAGCCTAATCATCGAACAAGGCCAACCACAAGTGATGTATGAGGGAACCAAGCTCATCGGCATGGATGCACTCATCCCCCGAATCGGCGCTTCGGTGACCGACTACGGGGCAGCGGTCATTCGGCAGTTCGAGCTAATGGGCGTTTATACCGCCACCCGTTCCGAGGCACTTAAAATGGCCCGGGACAAGCTCAAATGCCTGCAAATACTCAGCGCCAATGGTATTGCTGTCCCACGCACTTTCATCGCTGGAATGACCGAGGCCATGCCCCGTTTAATGGACTTTTTGCAAGGGCCGCCATTTGTGGTGAAAACGCTGGAAAGCACCCATGGTGCCGGCGTTATGCTGGCAGAAAGTCGCAATTCCGCCGTGTCTATGATGGAAGCTTTTGAAAAACTTGGGAAACCCGTTATCATTCAGGAATTCATTGAAGAAGCTTCAGGCAGCGACATCAGGGCCTTTGTTGTTGGAAATCAAGTGGTGGCCTCCATGCTCCGCAAAGCACAAGCAGGAGAGTTCCGCTCCAATATGCACTTGGGCGCCTCGGCCAGTATAGTAGAATTGACACCCACCGAAGAAAAAATCGTATTGGAATCTGCCCGCCTGATGAACCTTGATGTGGCTGGCGTTGACATCTTGCGTTCCAAGCGTGGCCCGCTGGTAATAGAAGTAAACGCCTCGCCTGGTTTGGAAGGTATTGAGACTACAACCAAGGTTGACATTTCAGCTGCGATTATTGAAAACCTGGAGCGGGGGGTGGAGCGGTTTGCGAGTAGGCAAAAGTAGCAGTGAGCCATTAGTAGTTCCGCTCATTTTGAGATTAAAAAAAGATTAAAAGATTAAAAGAAAATTAAAAAGCATCCAAGCCGGAATTCGAATTAGAATTGTTAGGTACATTTGATTCGTTCTTATAACCCAAAGTCGAAGTGAAGCAATTAAGTGTATGTCTCACCTTTTTACCGTTCGCTTTTTGCTAGCTTTCCCTTTAGGTGCTAAGCACTTTTAAACCCAATTTTTAAACTTCGGTGTCCCCATGCCGGGTTACCTGTGAACAAGCTTTTCTGAAAAAAGGCAACCCTAATGTAAGTCGGCCAGCGGCCACACCTAAAATTCATTTTTTTAATGAAAACACTTATGACCCAGTCCTTTCCTAAAAGGACAAGCCTTCTCATCTACCTGTCTTTCATCCTTGGTGCTTTCTTCTTTAGCTGCCAGAAAGACAAAACTGTTCCTGAAGAAAATACTTACCCAACACCACAATTTGCTGCATTTGGACCATGTTACGACATCACGCTTATGGGCGGGGTACCTGTTGATAATGGCAATGGCACTTGGACTTGGACTTGGAGTTATACGAAC
>JAHEAS010000489.1 GCA_024642645.1 Saprospirales bacterium
AAATCACTGTACAACGAACAAGAAAAATGTGTCATCGAGGGCATTTTCGATGTGTCACCGTATGATTTGAAGGATTTTTTCGAGGAAAACGACATAGATTTTGAAAAGGAGTGCGTGGTACGGCGGGAACTTACCCCGGCGGGCAAGTCCCGTGCCTTTGTGAACGACACGCCCGTCACCCTCGACGTGCTGCGACAACTGACCGGGGCGCTCGTTGACCTCCACCTCCAGTTCGATACGCTTGACATCCACAACGTCAGCTTCCAACTCAGGATGGTGGATGCCCTGGCGGGCAACAAACAGTTGCTCAACGACTACCAGACAGCCTACCGCCTTTTTACCCAAAACAAGAAAAAACTGGAAAAACTGCGGGAGCAAAGTGCCCGTTCGGCCCAGGATTTTGAATTCCTCAATTTCCAAATTGACGAATTTCAAAAAGCAGAACTCAACGAGGGCGAGCAGGAGCGCCTCGAAACCGAGCGGGACAGCCTGACCCACGCAGAGGAAATCAAACGGACGCTATCAGCCGCGTTCCACCACCTGACCGACGGCGATATGCCGCTCACTGGCCAGTTGAACGACCTGCTGCGCAATGTGGGCGAAGTGAAAAAATTCCACCCGACCATCCCAGAATTGTACCGCCGATTGGAGAGCCTATCGGTGGAATTGGACGACCTCGCCGGGGAGTTCGAGCGGGTGGCAGAAAGCACGGAAGCCAACCCTGAGCGGCTGATGGAAGTGGAGCAGCGCCTCGATGTCATCTACCGTTTGCAGAGCAAACACCGGGTGGCCAGCGTGAAGGAACTGCTTGAGATAGAAGCAGTTATGCAGCAGAAACTGGACGAAATCGGAGACCTGAGCGGGGAAATGGAAAAGTTGGAAATAGAGATTTCGGGGCAGGAAAAAAAGCTGCGGGATCTGGCGGAGAAACTCTCCAAGCGCCGCAAAAGCACGGCACCCAGCTTCGCCGCCAAGGTATTGGAGCTGCTGGCACAACTCTCCATGCCCCATACCCGCTTCGATGTAGATTTCAAGGAAACCGCCAACCTGACGCCTGCCCCTTTGGGGCCGACCGGCGCCGACGACGTGAACTTCCTCTTCGCCGCCAACCCTGGCAGCCGGATGCAGCTCATCAAAGACGTGGCAAGTGGCGGAGAATTGAGCCGATTGACGTTGGTGACCAAGTCGCTGGTGGCCAGTGCCATCCCGTTGCCCACCCTGATTTTCGATGAAATTGACGCTGGGGTTTCAGGTGATGTGTCCCTAAAAATGGGTAATATCCTTCGCCAACTTTCCAACCACCACCAGGTGGTCGTCATCACGCATTCGCCGCAGGTCTCTGCCAAGGCCGATGCACACTACTTCGTTTACAAAAAAGTGGACGGCAACTCCACCGAGACCAAGGTCAAGCTGCTAACGCCCGAAGAGCGAGTACGCTCCATCGCTGTGATGCTTTCGCAAAACCCACCGAGCGAGGCGGCGCTGACAAATGCGAGGGAATTGATGGGGGTTTGATTTCTTGATCAGTTTTTTACCTTTGCCATCCACCTCTCAATTGCAGAAAATTTTGATTCGTAAACCCTGTCAATTGAACTTATATGAACATCAAGATTGCTGACATCATGCACAAAAGCGTGGTGACTACCGTGCCTCACAAGTCGCTCGGCCACGTACGTGACATCATGGCCAACAACCATATCAGTTCTGTTCCCGTCGTCAACAGTGAAAATGAAGTGGTAGGTATCATCACCACCTCCGACCTTGCAAAAGGCTACGACGATGGGACACCTGTCAGCAAAATAATGCCTGCCCAAGTTTTTTCGGTGCCTGCCTACAGCGATGTCCATCTCGCAGCCCGCATCATGCGCAACCACCATATCCATCACCTCGTCGTTACCCATGAGAATGAAATCGTGGGGGTGCTGAGCTCTTTTGACCTGCTTCAATTGGTGGAAGACCATCGGTTTGCATACAAAAATGCCCCAACCCCTTCAAAACGAGGGAGCAAACGGGCGTAGTTTCGATATTGCGAAGCACAAACTATCGAAACAGCGCAAACGACTTCAACAAGGTAAGAACGACACCCAACACAAGTGGAATGCCCACGAATGCCCAAGCCAGGACTATTTGGAGGACAGTTGTTTTTTTCATGGTGCTCCTTTGAAATGGAATTTAGGATTGACAGGGCGAATGCAAATATTACACACAAAGCCCACCAGCAACAGGCCCGCCATGATGTACATTGTGGTGGAATAGGCATTGGCAGCGGGCACTTGCAGCGTCTCAATCTGGTAGGCCCGGATGTTGTTGACCAACTGTGGCCCAAGGATGGCCGCCGCCGACCAAGCCAAGAGCAGCCGTCCGTGTATCGCCCCGACCTCCATCACCCCGAACATATCACGTAGGTAGGCTGGAATAGTAGCAAAGCCGCCGCCGTACATGCTCATGATGACGCAAAATGCCCCCACAAACAGCACGATGCTGCCCACATTTCCCGTCATTGGCACTAGGAAATAAAGCACAGCACCGAGCAGGAAGAAAATGGAATAAGTATTGCGCCGCCCGATTCGGTCGCTAAGGGACGACCAGAAGAACCGCCCAGCCATGTTGAAGAGGCTCAGGAGTCCAACGAAACCAGTCGCTGCAGCCACGGTCACTGCCTTGTTCGCCCCGACAACTTTCTCCGAGAACATCTCCTGAATCATGACCGATGCCTGCCCAAGCACGCCGATACCAGCGGTCACGTTGAGCATCAGCACCGCAAAAAGCAGGTAAAACTGGGGCGTTTTGATGGCGGTACTGGCGGAGACGGATGGCGGATTTGGGATCGCGGATTGCTTGCCCCCTTGGGGCGGATTCCCAGCGGCCCCCAATCCGGAATCCGAATTCCGCAATCCGTAATCGTCATGTGGTATGCGGACGGTCAGCACCCCAAATAGCATGAAGACAAAATAGAGTGCTCCCATCACCAAAAAGGTCTCGGCCACACCCGTGGTACTGCCTGTTTTGAATAAATCCATGAGCCAGGTGGAGAGCGGTGAAGCGACCATTGCCCCTCCGCCAAAGCCCATGATGGCCATACCCGTGGCCATGCCGGGGCGGTCAGGAAACCATTTTATCAGGGTGGAAACCGGGGAAATATAGCCCAGCCCCAGCCCGATGCCACCCAAGACGCCGTGGCCAAGGTAAAGCAACCAAATCTGGTGCGACCACACGCCGATTGCTGAAAGCACAAAACCACCTGCGAAGCATAGCGCCGAGGTGAACATCGCCCGCCGTGGGCCCACTTTTTCGAGCCATCTCCCAAAAACGGCCGCCGATGCGCCGAGGAAGAACAGGGCAATGGAAAAGATAAGTCCCACCTGTACCAGTGACCAATCACCCGCTGCTGGTCCCGTGATTCCGATGGCTTGGGTCAGCGGTTTGTTAAAGACGCTGTAGGCGTAAATCTGGCCGATGCACAGGTGGATGGACAGGGCAGCTGGCGGCACCAGCCAGCGGCTGTAGCCGGGCGGGGCAATGGTTCGGGACTTGTCGAGGAAGGAATTGAAACTGGACATTTAAACTGAATTGTGGTGGTTGGGTAAAGATAGTGAAATCCAATTTTTAGCTTCAATTGAATATCCGAGCGTCTCCCATTTATGTCAAAATCGGTTTATTAAGGCTTCCTTAACTGAACATGCCCCAACCTTGCCCTGTTTTATAAGTGTCTATCCTGTTAAAATCACCATCTAAATCTATTGCCATGAAAAAATTCATTTTTGCTTTAGTCGCTGTCGCAACACTGCTTTTTGCTTGCAAAAAAGACGAC
>JAHEAS010000490.1 GCA_024642645.1 Saprospirales bacterium
CTACAAAAACACCGGCAAAAGTTTCAAGAAGAGCACCCATTTAGGCATCATCATAGAAGATGCTGAAAGCATGGCCCATAGAAACCATGCTGAAAATTTAGAGAAACAGGTTATCAACCTTGATTCTCTTCACCTGGAACAGGAGAAATTGACTTCTGTTTTTCAGTACATGATTGGTAATGCCGATTGGAGTTACATGATGGCACGCAACATAGAACTAGTGCAAAACAAAGAAGGTAAGATAATACCTGTACCCTACGACTTTGATTACGCTGGGCTTGTTGCAGCGCCTTATGCCAGAGCAAATGAATTTCTTGGTCAGCGCACGGTACTCGACAGGGTGTTTTTGGGGAACGCTACCACATATGAGGAGTTGCATGGGGTTTTCAGCTATTTTCAGGAAAAAAAAGAAGCGATATTTCAAACGATTGATGAATTTCATGACTTGGACAAAGCTGCTAGAAAGGAAATGATGGCATACCTGGAAGGCTTTTTTGATTTAATAAAAGACAAAAAGCGAGTTGAAAATGAGATGTTGGCCGGAGTAAAAAAGGGGTGATATCAGCTATTTCCATGCTGGATTTGACTTCCGAATCCATCCTATTTCCGCTTTTACCCATTAAATCATCGACTTTCATCGAAAAAATAAGGCATCTCCATTAGGGTAAGTCCATTTTTGTCGCATCATCATTTTTAGATAAACAAGATTGTTCACCGACTGTAAAATGCTAAATGGCTTGTTGCCAATTGGCCTGTAAACCTATTGATTAACAAGTAGTTAGCAAGTTTTAAATCAAATCACCTGACAATGAAAAAATCAACTGGACTCTTGGTCCTACTACTATCGTTTTTCCTTGCTTCAAGCACATTCGCCAACAAAGAAACTGGGATAATTACCGGACTGGTGCTTGGCACTGACAATCAACCTATCACTTTCGCCAACGTTTTGCTCTATTCAGCCGCTGATAGCTCACTGGTCAAGGCAGAGTACACTGGCGACGACGGCCTATTCAATTTACAAAATATCTCCGCTGGACGATATTGGCTCAGCGTTAGTTTCGTGGGACTAACCGACTTCAACTCTGATGTGTTTGACCTAGCAACTGGCCAAAACTTGAATTTACAGCAAATCAAAATGTCGTCAAAAGGTGTGGACCTTGCACAAGTAACAGTCACCAGCAAGAAACCACTGGTGGAAGTCCACCCAGACAAAACAGTTTTCAATGTAGAAGGCAGCATCAATGCCACAGGCAATAATGCCATGGAACTTCTTCGCAAATCACCGGGCGTGGTGGTGGACAACAATGACAATATCATCATGAGCGGTAAGGGCGGCGTTCGGGTTTATATTGACGGAAAGCCCACACAACTTTCTGCCAACGATCTGGCAGCCTACCTGAAGACCATCCAAAGCACTGACATTGCCACCATTGAACTCATTACGAACCCTAGCGCCCGCTGGGATGCGGAGGGTAACGCTGGTATTATCAACATCCGAATGAAAAAGGACAAGCGCCTCGGTGGCAATGGTAATGTGAACCTTGGCTACGCCGGGGGCAAACGACAAAATTACAATGGCTCAGTAAGCGGTAACTATCGCAATAAGTTGATGAACACATTTGGCAGCTACAGCTTCAACGATGGTGAGTGGCTCGAAATCATGAACTTTTATCGGGTACAAAACGGGTCGATACTTGACCAAAAAGGCGGCAACGACAACCATTGGCGGTCAAACAATTTTAAGCTGGGTACTGATTTTTTCCTCAATGATAAAAACACAGTGGGCTTCCTCGTGAACGGATACGAGAACGATTATGACGACCGGGGAAATATTCGCACCCCCATCAGTGCCATTGGTGGCAGCCAACCTGACAGTACGCTTATTTCAAAAACGAATACGGACGGCAGGCGGCAGAACTACAACTTCAACCTCAATTACCGATTTGATGATGCCAAGGGCAAAATCTGGAATTTCGACGCAGATTATGGTTTTTTCAAAAATGACAACAGCCAAGTACAGCCCAATATGTACTTGAATGGCGATGGGTCTGATGAGAATGCTGTTCGTTCGGAACGCAACTACCACATGCTTTCACCAACGAATATTGACATTTACACCTTGAAAGTTGACCATGAGCGCCCACTGTTGAAAGGCCAACTAGGAGCAGGCATCAAGCTTTCCTACGTTAAGACGGACAATGATTTCAACTTCTTCAACCTACAAGATGGCGAAGAGGTAGTGGATGTAGATCGCACCAATTTTTACACCTACGCAGAAAACGTGAATGCGGTCTATGCAACTTACTCCCAGCAGTTTGGCAAATGGAGCATGCAGCTTGGCCTCCGTGCGGAGCAAACTAATTCGGAGGGCGACCTGAAAGCACTCAAACCAGTGAACGATCAAAACGTCAAGCGAGACTACATTAACCTTTTCCCTTCAGGCGGCCTGACTTACAATATAAGTGAAAAGCACAGCTTTCAGCTCAATTACAGCCGCCGTATCGACCGACCAAGCTATCAAGACCTCAATCCATTCGAGTACCGCTTGGACGAACTGACTTTCCAGAAAGGCAATCCGTTCATTCGCCCACAATACTCCAACAACCTGCAACTGAGCCACACTTTCATGCAGATGATGAACACATCGTTTAGTTACAGCCACACTTCTGACCAAATTGAGCGAATCGTGGACGTTTCTGATGTAAACCCAAATGCGGCCTTCATCACTTGGAAAAACCTTGCCGAGCAGGACAATTACAGCATCAGCATCGGCTCTCCTATACCCATCACCAAATGGTGGAACGGATACGTGAACCTCAACGGCTACCGAACAGACATCAACGCTAATCTCGGCGAAGGCAAAGTCGTGGACGTTAAAATCCATGCTTTCAATGGTTACATGCAGCACACTTTCACTTTGCCAATGGACATGAACTTTGAGGTATCAGGTTGGTATAATTCGCCTTCTATCTGGGGCGGCACTTTTAAAATGGATGACATGTGGTCTGTGGACGCTGGCGTCTCAAAAAAACTACTCAAAGGCAAGGCGACCCTAAAGCTTTCGGTCGACGATATTTTCTACACCCAAAAATGGACCGGAACAAGCAATTTTGGCAACTTGTACATGACCTTGGACGGTCGTGGTGACAGCCGCCGTTTTAAGGCAAACTTCTCCTACCGATTCGGCAATGAGCAGGTAAAAGCTAGCCGCCGCCGCAGCACTGGCTTGGAGGACGAGAAGAACAGGATAAAAAACTGATCCTTGAAAGTTTTCAATGCTTACAATTTTACTTCATACTAATTCTTGCAGGCGGCCTCGGTCGCCTGCTTTTTTTCGTGGCAATATGGCCTAACTTTGCGGCCAAAATAAATTGTCATGGTAAAAAATTTGGAGCATATCGGCATCGCCGTCAAAAGCCTTGAGTCTGCCAACAAACTTTATGAGAAACTGCTCGGAACGCCGCACTACAAAACCGAAGCAGTAGAAAGTGAGCATGTCGTTACGTCTTTTTTCAAAACAGGAGAGGCCAAGGTCGAACTGCTCGAAGCCACCTCACCAGACAGCGCCATCGCCAAGTTCATCGAAAAGCGGGGCGAGGGCATTCACCACATCGCCTTTGAGGTAGAGGACATTCACGCTGAAATGCAACGGCTTGAAAGTGAAGGATTTACACTCTTGAACATGGCGCCAAAACGAGGCGCAGACAACAAGTTGGTTTGTTTTATTCACCCAAAATCAGCGAACGGGGTGCTTGTGGAGCTCTGTCAGGAGATACCAGTTCCAGGGCCTCTGGCATCATGAAGCGCACG
>JAHEAS010000491.1 GCA_024642645.1 Saprospirales bacterium
TTGAAGAGTTTGGAAATGCAATTGGAATATGAGCCTGTGGCTTATGTTTCAAATATAGGCGCTATACCCAAACTTTTTATCATTGCAAAAGAAGATGAAATGATACCTTCACCTTTAATACTGGATGCTTATGAGAAGGCATCTGAGCCCAAAAACTTGGCTTATATTGATGGGAATCATTTCTCGCCATATATGGATAAAATAAAGGAGGCGACGGGTATTGCTATTTCATGGTTCAAGGCGAATTTATGAACCCAATAATCCAGAAAGGAAAGCTCACTTCCCTTCGCCCCGCACCAGCACCATCACCGTGTAGAACATGATTTTGATGTCCAGCGTCAGCGACATGTTTTCGATGTAGAGAATGTCGAAGCGGAGGCGCTGGAGCATCTCGTTGAGGTTGGAGGCATAGCCATATTTTACCTGCCCCCAAGAGGTAATGCCGGGCCTTACCTTCAGCAAATGGCGGTAATGCGGTGCTTTTTCCACGATTTGGTTGATGAAAAACTGGCGCTCTGGTCTTGGTCCGACGAGCGACATGTCTCCCACCACCACGTTCCAGAAATTGGGTAGTTCATCGAGGCGGTACTTGCGCATGGTGCCTCCCCATTTTGTTACCCGTGGGTCATCATCTTGCGAGAGTTGCGGGCCATGCTGCTCGGCATCGGTGCGCATGGAGCGGAACTTGATGAGGTGAAATGGCTTGCCATTTAAACCCGCCCGCTCTTGTCGGTAAAAGATTGGTCCCGGAGAACTCATCCGCACCCGCAGCATGATATAGGCATAGAGCCAACTCAATCCCACCAACACGGCCAATGATACACCGACATCCATCATCCGCTTCACCAGCCGCTCCCATTTGGGCATCAGTTCTTGTCGAATATGCAGTAGCACAGCTCCGTAAACCTCGTTCATCCGCACGTTGCCGAGCAGGTTGTCGTACAGGTCGGGAATGATTTTGATGTGAATCTTTTCCCCAAAATCAAAAAGTCGGTCGAGCGTATCCGTGAGTTTGATGTGTTCTTCCGGTTCCATGGCAATCAGCACGTCTTCAATTTTGTGCTTAGCAATGACCTTCGACAGCTCCGGCAAACTGCCAAGTCGGGGCAAATTTTCGAAAGGCTGGTGCCCTTCCGTTAGCCCGATATAACCTACGAAGCGGTATCCGGGTTTTTTTTTCATCGAAATCAATTCCTTGTACAATTCGGCGGCCCGTTGCCCATCCCCCACCAGCAATGTCGGGAAGGAAACTAGCCCCGCCTGTAACCGTCGGTGCGCACGGGTTAGGAGAACCGTGCGTGCTGTGGCTGTGAGTACAAAATGAAGCCCAAACAGCACCCCAAACGAAGTGTAGTACGTGGTGTAATCTTTTACAAAGTCGTCGAGCATGAGCGTGAAAAACACAAAGACGACCCCAAAAAATGTAAGAAAAAGAGTGCGGGAAAGCGTGGCCAGTCGAGCCATTCGGTAAACGTCCCGATAATCATCAAAAAGGGAATAGAACAGGTGCCAGCCGATGGGGATAATAAAAATGCCGTAGAAAAAATTAAGGTCGTTGAGTGCGGCCCATCCCGGCGTTATCCCTTCCAGCCATTTGCGGTACAAAAAGAACAACGTCCAAGCCAATGTGGCAGCGAGGAAGTCGAAAAGTTGGTAGGTGCGGGTGGCGGTCATTTTTACGGTGGACAGTGGACGATGAACGGTGGACGATGAACGGCATTGAAAAACGTCTAACGTCTAACGTAAGCCGTCCCCCGGTTTAGAAATGCACCAATTTGATATTGTCAAACCTGATTTCAGCCTTGTCGAGGGTGTACTTGCCGCCTTCAATGGGGATGCCACCTCGGAAAATCAGGGCAAAGCGGGGGTTTGCGGCCGTGCTGATTAGCTCGGTTAAGTCGAAATAGATTTTATTCCACTCAGGTTTTGCAAGTACAACAAACTCGAAATTGATATCGCCTTCTGCGCCATTGTCCTGGACGGACACCACGCCAAATTCGAGCGGTACATCGGTTTTGTAATTCAGTTCAATGAACACCTTTCCTGCTGAACTGTACTCGATATTGTACAAGTCCGCCGTCTGTGCCACGATGACCGGGTGGGCAGTGTCAAGCGTAACCAAGCCAGAGAAATCGCCCTCAAAAACGTCTTGGTTGTTGGGCGTGACGGCGGTCATGTCGTCGTTGTCACGGTCTAGACTGAATAGCACGCCATTGTGTTCAAAGTCCTCGATGAACTCGAAAACGACCTCGTCCCGGTATTGGGTTTTGGGGTAAACAGTTTCATCAACGTTCGGTGCGAGGTTGATGGGCGTGGAAAACCGCTTATAAAACGGATAGGGCTGGAGGTAATACGAGTTGCCATTTGCTTTTATAATGGCATCCACATTCAGGCTGAAATTGCCAGTGTTTAGTACTGGAATGGTAGCTGGCAACTGGAATGTACCCAGTTGGATGCTCTTGTTCTCGGTACTGTCGAACATGAACATATCGGCGTGGGTGATTTTTTCCGATACACTTCCGTGGACATCCGGATTGGTAGAAATTAGCTCAAACGGCTCGATGGTCAGGTAGGCAGGCGTGGGCTCTACCTCCTTGTCGCAGGCTGTAACGATGGTCATTGCGACCAGCAAAAGCAACGCATTTTTCATTAAAAAACGTTTTCCTCTTGTCTCTTTCATCAAAAAAATAAGGTTGAAATTCATGTCTTGTTGTTTTAGGAACTTGTGCGAAAATGGCACCTTGTTTCACCTCTGTTCCTTAAGGTTTTAGTCTCAAAATAGCTTCTCAAAAAAACTGGCACCATCAAAGTCGCCTATTCTGCTGCTGTTGGTTGCATCCGTTTTTTTGTACTCAAAAAACGCAGTGAGCGTACCCGGCGTTGCCCGAAGGGCTAAACTAAAAGACAACCTGCACCCTGCCGGACAAATTGGACCGCAAAGCTACGCCTAAAAATAAAACTGCCACATTGCATGGTTTTAAGGAAATTCGCCCTGTTTTATGAGTTGATGGGTTTGATAAAAGTTGATTAGGGTTGATTGCTCGCACAACGACTACCCCATCAACTACATCACCCCTTTTCAATTTTTATCAACCAAAAAATGTCTGAGCAAAAAAAAGACCCATTTCTTGCTTTTCGCTACCCGGAGTTCCGTTACTACATGGCGGCGAACTTCCTGTTCACGGTGGGGTTCCTCATCCAGGAGGTGATGATTGGTTATGAGCTGTACAAGCTCACCGGCGACCCCAAAGCCATTGGTTTTGTTGGGCTTTCGTATGCATTGCCGTTTATGGGCCTGTCGCTTTTGGGCGGCCACCTCGCCGATAAGTTGAGCAAGAAAAAAATCCTTCTATTAAGTATCAGCGGTATTGCCAGTTGTTCCCTCATTTTGTTTTTTGTGTCAAGAAACATGACGGACGCTGCCTCTGCACGCAGTTTGCAGTACGTGATTTATGCGGTTATTGCCGCCACGGGTGGATTTTACGCCTTTTATTCGCCTACCGCCTCTTCCCTCAAGCCATTGCTCGTTCCACGAAAAGCATACGAGAATGCCGCTACTTGGGGCAGTGCTGGTTGGCAATCCGGAACTATCGTCGGGCCGGGCATTAGTGGTTTTATCTACAGTTGGGGCGGGTTCAGCAATACCATTTTGGTGGTGATAGGGCTATTTGTGTTGGTTTTCGGCTTCTTATTGCTCATCCGTGACCGTCGGGTGGAGAATCCCGAGGCAGGTAATATTTTGCAAAAAGTAAAAGAAGGAATTGCTTTTGTGGGCCGAACCCGCATGCTGTTGTACTCGATTTCGCTC
>JAHEAS010000492.1 GCA_024642645.1 Saprospirales bacterium
CGTTCAAGGACGCCGATTTTTTTGACACACTGACCGGCATTTACCCCAACTATACCGAGAACTGGAAAAGCCCCGTTCATGTGGAGTTTTTTGAAACCGATGGAATGCCGGGTTTTAGCCAAGCTGCAACTGCCGAAGTGAGCGGAACTGGCAGTGCGCAATTCCCCCAAAAGTCCTTGAAAATAAAGGCCTTGGCGAACAATGGAAGCGGTTTTTTTCAGCACTCAATCTTCCCCGAACAGCCGTTTGAAGAGTACAAAAATTTGGTGCTTCGCAACGGGGGACAAGACTGGAACGTCACCATGTTCCGAGATGCATTCGTGCAGAGCCTCGCCTCCGACCTGACGGATTTGGGCAGCATCATCGAGCCACCGAAGTTGTTTTTGCAAGCCTTCCGGCCTGGCGTGGCCTACCTCAACGGCGAATATTGGGGCATCCACAACTTGCAGGAGCACATCAAAACCGACTATGTGGAGCAACATTTTGGCCTCACGGAAAACGAGATTGACCTGCTTGAAAACGACGGCGAAGCCTTGGCAGGTGACTTTGACCGCTGGGACGATTTCAAGGATTTCCTCAACACGCACAACTTCGTCAACGACGCCCATTACGAGCAGTTGGGACAGCGCCTCGACCTCGACCATTTCATAGACTACAACGCTTTCAACATCATCATCGACAATAGCGACTGGCCCGGCAACAACCTCCGCCGATGGCGGGAGCGCAACGGCAGCGATGCCCGGTGGCGTTTCCTCAGCTTCGATTTTGACTTCAGTTTTGGATTGGTAAAAATCGAGGGCAGCAACATCCTGTTCAACACCGGGGACGCCTCCGCCAACTCGCTCGCACGTGCGCTCGACGACAGCTCCATCGCTTGGCCAAACCCGTGGTGGACGACTTTGCCGCTCCGCAAAGCGATGGAAAGCCCTGACTTCCGACGCAATTTCATCAACCGCAGCGCCGACTTTTTGAACGTGCTTTTTGAGACCGACCGAGTTAAAAACCGAATTGACGATTTCGAAGCACTGTACGCCCCGGAAATGCAGCGCCACTTCGACCGCTGGTCATCAGGCTGGAACCCTTGGGCCAACAACTTGCTGATTCTCAGGAAATTCGGCGATGAACGACCTGCCTTTGTGCGGCAGCAGTATGTGGATTTTTTCGATGAAATTGGCGGGACGGCCACGATAAATTTGGCAGCACAACCCGCCGATGGAGGCGGCATACATTTCAGCACCCTACACCTCCCTGCAGGCAAATTGCCGTGGAGCGGTACTTATTTTACAGGAGTAAAAATCCCTGTGGAAGCCGATGCAGCGCCCGGTTATATTTTTGAAAAATGGTCGGACAACGACCTCGGCGACGGCAAGTCCATCTCCTTGACGCTCAGCGGAAATGCGTCGTTGACAGCCATTTTTGAAAAAGGCTCAACGGCGACGGACACCATCGTCATCAACGAAATCAACTACAATTCGCCCAACGGCGGCGACTGGGTAGAACTCTACAACCCGAATACCCACGCCATGGACATCTCCGGTTGGGTGCTGGAGGACGAGAGCGGCGGCTATTTCAACCTACCCGCCAACACAGCATTGCAGCCTGGCGGCTTTTTGGTTTTGGTAGAAAACGAGGCGACTTTCAGCAGTTTTTACCCCCAAACCACCAATGAAATCGGTAGTTTTGGCCATGGCACGCACGGTTTTAAACTGAGCAACGGCGGCGAACGCATCTCCCTAAAAAATGCCAACTTGGCCCTGATAGACTCGGTGCGGTACAACAACAAGCTGCCCTGGCCGACAGGTGCCGATGGCACAGGCCAATCGCTCCAACTCACCGATTGGAAAATGGACAACGCCCTTCCCACCGCTTGGCAGGCGCAACTGCCGACGCCCGGCCAGCCAAACCAGCTTTCCATTTCGCCCCAAACCATTGATTTTCAAACAATTGGCGACCAATTCACGATTGCCTTGCCTATCTTGCTACAAGCCACTGCCACGTCTGGATTGCCCGTCACGTTCACGGTCATGAGCGGTCCGGCCATCGTCAGTGGTGACATCTTGACGGTGACTGGTCTGACTGGCCCCGTGACCATCCGTGCCAGCCAGCAGGGCAATGCAGACTGGCAGCCAGCGTTGCCTGTTTTTCAAACCTTCAATGTGTTGGAATTTCAAATTCCTGAAAACGGAGGTCCAATATTCCCCGTGGTAGTGCCCAACCCTGTCGGCCCGAAAATTGGCGTCCGTTTTTCCAACAACGAAGATGGACCTGTCCGGCTTTCAGTTTCGGCGGTAAATGGGGTGGAAATGGTGCGGAAGGATTTTGACCTGCCTGCCGGAACCCATTTCACGGAACTGGAAGCTTCGAATTTGCCAAAGGGTTATTATTTTTTGAGCATCAATGCGGCAGGGCAACGGCAACAGGTAGTGACTTTCATGAAGGGGTGAGCTTATTCATCGGTTCATGCCTCGGCTATCGTCGCTTTTATCATTGCCGTAGGCAACCTGTCCACGCCATCAGGGACATCAAATGTGATGTGAACGGGTGCTTTCAGCATGACAAAAACACCGTTGACGGGCTGCTTCGCAATGACAAAAGCGGCTTGACATAAAAGTTAAAAGCAGCAGCTACTTTTACCCCCCAATTATCACCAATCAAGAAATATGTCCAATACGCAAATCGAAAACGCCCTTGCTGAACTCTTTGAGCAGTGGAGCGGCGACCGCCCCGACCTCGTACTGCCACTTGCTCCCAGTGGCTCGGCCCGCATTTATTACCGACTGAGCGGAGCAGGGAAAACAGCCATCGGTACTTACAACCTCGACCGGAAGGAGAACAATGCTTTCCTTTTTTTCTCCAAACACTTCCACGCCAAGGGCCTGCCCGTGCCAGCCATCTACGCCGAAGACCTCGACCGCAGCGTGTACCTTCAGGAAGACCTTGGCGCCACGACACTGTACAGTTACCTGCTCCAGGCGGGCGACCAATTTCCTGATTACCTCGTGCAGTTGTATAAAAAAGTGGTGGAAAAACTGGCGCTGCTCCAAATCCAGGGCGGTGAGGGGTTGGACTATTCGGCTTGCTACCCACGCCCGGCTTTCGATAAGCAGAGCATGCTTTGGGACTTCAACACCTTCAAGTATTATTTCCTGAAACTGGCCAAAATCCCCTTCGACGAGCAGGCGCTGGAAGACGACGCCCACCGCTTCGGCGAATGGCTGCTGACGACGGATTGCTCGCATTTCATGTTCCGTGACTTTCAGGCGAGGAACATCATGGTGAAAGGTGGAGAACCTTATTTCATTGATTATCAGGGTGGTAGGCAGGGTGCGCTGCAATACGACCTGGCTTCGCTGCTCTTCCAGGCCAAGGCCAACGTGCCGGATGCCGTGCGCCAAGAACTCCTCGACCACTACCTCGACACGGTGGAAAAATCACAGCCTGTGAACCGGGCGAAGTTCCTCGAATACTTCCACGGCTATGTACTGATGCGCAGTATCCAGACCTTCGGGACCTACGGCTTTCGTGGGCTTTTCGAGCGAAAGGAGCATTTCATCAAGAGCATCCCGTTTGCCATCCGCAACGTTCGGTGGATTTTGGAAAACGCCAATTTCCCAGTCGAAATGCCGGAACTGATGCGGGCGCTGAACGGCATCGTGGCTTCCAAAAAATTCGAACCGTTCGACAAAACACGGGGCAGTTCGAGCCTGTTGACGGTGGCCGTGCAGAGCTTCAGCTACAAGCAGGGCCTGCCCGAGGACAATACCGGACACGGCGGCGGCTTCATTTTTGACTGCCGCTC
>JAHEAS010000493.1 GCA_024642645.1 Saprospirales bacterium
CCATCCATTTTCAGCACCAAGCGGTCTTGTACATAGCAGAGGTAGCTGAAGAAAAACAGTAGATTGTTCCCGTTGCGCACGAAAGAATTAATGGAGATATCATAGCGCAAAGTCTGACCTTCGAATGGCAAATCGTCCACAAAAGTCAGGGTGCAGTCCAACAGGCGGTAAACTAGTTCGCCTTTGTTTTGCAGGTCAATGCCCAAGTAGGAAATAAGCAGCAAATCACATTGCCCGGATTCTACACAAACGGCCGAAGGGATTTGACGGTCAGTGCTGTACCATGCGTTGTACGGAATGTCATATTCCGTGGTCATGGTGGAGGGTTTATATTCCCCTAGTTTGGCATTCATGGCAGTGACCCGGCTCACCAATAAATAAGGATCCATTGGCAACATGACCCGCCTACGGTAGGTGTCGATGATGGCATATTCCGGCCCGAATACTTTCCCTATTTTGCCATTTGCAAACTCCTCCAGGTCTTCTTTGGAAAAGATGATTTCCTTGCCTTCGAACTGCTCGCCGGATGCAAAATCTTGCAAGCGCAAACCGTTCTCTCCGACTTTACGGCCGGTGGACGGCGCATTCTTCGTAGGGGCTATCATTGGTGTCGTCATAGTTGTTGTTGTTTTGTTGGCAAGTACCGTGGTTGAGGAAACAGGAAGGACTTTCGGCCTTCGTTCTGCCCATTGTTCGGATGGTGAAAGCGCAGGTTCGAGCATCGCCTCCGATAACTCCAGTGCAGGTTGAAGCACCTGTTTTTGGGCCACCCGTTTTTTCAGGTCGGCAAAATGGGCCTGGACTGTTTCATCGGAGAAAATATCGAAAACCGGCCTTCCGCCCGGGATGATTTTTTTCAAAAACCTTCGCTCCTTCGTTGCTTTTTTTGCACTGGGAAAAAGGATTGCCATGTCCATCGCAACCCCATGGCTGACCAACTGCGCCAGCAGCGCTAGTAGGGCTTGGATATCGGATTTGCCCTTTTGATTGATGGATGCCGCCAAATGCTCGACCCCTTCCAAATTGGTGCTAATCCAATTGGTGCAGGTCGCATTGGCACCGAGTTCAACAAAGATTCTGGCGCCGGCATTGTAAACGGTTTTCAGCGTGGCTGGGAAATCGACTCGCTGCACGCATACCGCAGTGGAATTTTCCGCTATCGCCTGGCTCTCGATTTCAATTTTTTCTTTCGAAATGCTAGAATAAAAATCAACCAAAGGCTTGTCGGCAATAGGGAAGTGATGCATGTCCAATAGGCCGACGGTTTCTTTTTCGCAAAAATCCTGATGGATTACGTTTTGAAAAGGAATAGAAATAACCTGGCATTTCAAATGTTCGGCTATTGCCCAGCAGCTTGTTTTATCACCAGAGATAACCACTTCATTTTCCGTATTGATGAAGGTGAGGTACACGTTTTCTTTTCCTTCCACCATCGCCTCCACTTTCGCTTTTGGCGCTAACAGCACCAAGCTTACCCAGCGCTCTTTGGCTTCTGCTGGGCTGACACCCCAATGCTCGGCCAGCAGTTCCAGATTGCCGGCGAATCGGTTTTTAAAAATGGGAGATTGTTGGAATTTTTCAGCGCCACGGGGATGCCAAACACCCAGCGAATACCACATGCTGCTGCATTCGCCCATGCTATACCCAAAGGCCATGGCTGGCTCCAATTTGAAATGGGTCCTGAGCAGTTGGGTGAAAACGGCGGAATAAAAAACCCCAGCCGACATCATGGCGATAGCATTTTGGTAAATATCAGGCGGAAGGTCAGTGCTGCTTATTTGTTTGGGAAATAAATAGGCTGACCCAGTGAAGTCTTCCACATTGGGTATCAAGGTTTCATAATATCGCAGAAGTTGGGGAAAATATTGAAAAATATCCTGCGCCAAACCGGTGTAAGCCGTCGCCGACCCCGGATATACAAAAGCGACTTTCCCTTTTTCTGCCAGCGGGGTAGGTGTGAAATAGGAGCCTCGGGGCGTTTTCAGCACCTGCTGTTTTTGAAAGGAAGCAGCCAGCTGTTTTTGGAAAAATTGGATTTCTGTGGATAAACCGGCTGGCTGTTCAGCAATTAAAACAATCCGGTAGGCCTCCTTTTTTGCTAAAAAAGCTTCGTGGTACTGCAGTGCCAGATCGGCAAAACCGACATCCGATAGCAGGGAGTCAGCCAACGAAACCAGTTCTTGGGCCAATGCTGCTTCGCCATTTCCCTGCAAAAGAAAAAGCTTCGGAGCATGCCGGTGCAAAAAGTCATTTCCCATCGTCTGAGCCTCTGGGGCGGCAGACAAGTATATCTGAATCCCGCCCAAACCATTGACGGCTGCCTGTCGTTTGGTCTGCCCATTTTCCAATATCCAAGGGCGGGAACGGGCGGGGAAATAATAGGAGGTTTGGCGGAAGGCAGCGTCGTCTTTCGGCCCCTCCCAATTGGGAATGCCAGGAATAAAACGGTGATGCACACACAGCGCAGTTTTAATTAAGGCGGCAATGCCGGAAGCAGCAAACGTGTGACCGATGTTTGCCTTCACAGAACCGAGGGCAACAGCCACCTGCGATTGATGTTGCATCAAGTCTTTTTGCTCGGCTTTGTCCTGGGCAGCAATTCCGGTGGCCGCCAATTCCAGATATCCCCCCGATTTCAATCCTTTTTTTGGCCCGATTCCATCGATGATGCCGTAAGTCTTGTCGGCCTGGGCATCATTTGCCCGCTTCAGTACCACGGCACCTGCACCTTCGCCAATCAGCCAGCCATCGTCTCTTTTGTTAAATGACAAACTGGGATTCGGTGCGGTATTGAGCGGGTCTTTTTGGTTGCGCAGCAACACATTTTCGATACCCCCCGAAAAATCCACGGCTCCGACCACCACCGCTTCGACCTCTCCTTGCGACAGCATGTTTTGCGCAATTTCCAAGGCTTTGAAAAGGGAGTTTTCCCCGCAAGAAACGGTGAAGGCAGGCCCTGAGAAGTCCCACAAGGCAGAGACCCTGCACGCCATGAGGTTGCCAATGAAACTGGTAAACTCACTGGGCGCCGATGTTCCTTCCCGGTTGTAAACTGCACTTTTGCACAGCCGTATCAACTCCGCCTGTTGTGTTTCATTCAACGCAATACCGCTTTTTTCCAAGGCCGCCCTCAGTTGCCAACTGACGTCCCAACGGGCTACGATTTGATGGATGGCCAGCTCCGTTTCCATGGCAACCAATACCGCCACATTTTTCCCCTCTTCCAAGCCTGCATCTTGGATTGCATTGTCTACGACTTTCAGCAGTAGCGCTTGCTGTGGGTGCAGGCTCTCCGCTTCTTTGGGTTGAATTTTATAGCGTAGTAGGTCAAATTCAAATTCTTCGATGTAGGCACCCTTTGGGGCTTTTCCTGTTTGGAAACCATAGCGCTTCAACAGGGCGGTATTCTCTTCCATCCCTTTCCACCTGCGCACTGGCAATTCCTTAAAATGTTGCTTGCCATGGTAAATGGTTTCATAAAAAGAACCGAGGTTTAGGCATTCGCCAAAATGAGCTTCCATCCCAACGATTGCCATGGGTTGCAGCTTGACGGGATTCGTTTTTGAGACAGGGGCATTTTGGGTTTTCAGGTAATTTTGCACCACCAGGTGGGCATTTGTGCCGCCAAAACCAAAAGAATTAATCCCAGCTTGTTTGTGGGTACCTGTCCAAGAGGTGACCTTGGTGACCATTTTTGAACATCCTTCCCAGTTGTTCTCCGACTGAATGGGGTCGGTCAAGTTGATATTTGGTGGCACCACTTCTTTTTGCATGGCCAATATCACTTTCAACAAGC
>JAHEAS010000494.1 GCA_024642645.1 Saprospirales bacterium
GGCCTGACCATGACGAATATCCGCAACCAAGGTCTTGGCTGTATCGACATTGACCAGAACATCAAGACCTGCGTGGAAGGCGGTGGCTGCAAACTGCATATATTCGAGACAGACGGCACTCAGCACCTGTTCCCATATACATTGGGAGGTTTGTATGATTTGTCCAACCTGTTCCTTGATGGAAACCTAGCGTTGAGCCTTGGCGCAAAAAATGTCTACGCCAACGCCATCAACAATTCCATTACCAAGGTGCACGAATACTGGTACAACGGCCAAACACCGACTACCTGTCCACAAAATGCTGGTATACCAGTAGTTGCTGATAATAACGAGAACAAGGCATTGCCAACAAGTAAGCCTAATGTTTCAGGAGAGCAGTTGTTCAGTCTGGCACCAAATCCTGCAAGCAGCGAAGTAACGTTCAAGATTGCTGAGTTGGCCGAAGGCCAAGAGGTGACATTAGAACTTTACAACCAGCTCGGTCAGCAGGTGCTTCGTCGGGATTTCGGTACGGTGAGCTATGTCAATGAGCGGATTGACCTGAGCAGCATCGGCGCAGGCCTTTACATCGTGAGCGTAAAAGCGGGCGGTGTGCGGCATGAGCAGAAGCTGGTGATAGGGAAATAAACTAGCTTTTTGAGCACAAAAACAGGCCGCAATCGCCCCTAAACGGGGTTGTTGCGGCTTGTTTTTTTAGTAAAATTGTGTTTTATCTTTGTCGAACACAGTCTAAAACAAATCTATCATGACCAGAAACATCCTTAAATGGGCATTGCGCATCATCGCCGCAGTTATCCTATTACAAACCCTTTATTTCAAATTCACAGGGGCGCCCGAATCCGTTTACATCTTCACCACAATGGGTATTGAACCGTGGGGTAGAATCGGTTCTGGCGTAGTAGAGCTTCTCGCAAGCATGCTGCTTTTGATACCCCGAACCACCTGGTTGGGCGCAGCATTGGCTTTGGGTACAATCATGGGTGCTATTGCCTCGCATCTTTTTGTGTTGGGTATCGAGGTGCAGGGCGACGGTGGTCAATTGTTTATGTTGGCAGTCTTGGTGGCTGTTTGTTCTGCCCTGTTGTTGTGGATGGAAAAAACGGCGGTGATTAATTTTATCAAGACCAAAAAGCTTTAATAGTAACCTACGGGCTGTTATCAGTACACGGTTGATACATTTGCGCTCAGCAACATATCGCCCATGCAAAAAATAAGAACGGCCCTCATTGACAACAACCCCCACGTCATCCAAATTCTGAGGGACGACCTTGGGCGTATGTTCCCGGAAGTGGAAATCGTGGGTGAGGCGGATGGGGTGGTGCAAGGTGCGATACTGCTCCGCCAAACAAAGCCGTGCACCAGTCGCACCTCGTCAATTTCGACCATATCAAGGAGCTCATTTCCTTTTTCGTTAATGCTCATCCTGTGCGCAGCGAAAACTTGCCTTTCTAGGTTCCTTCTTAGCGCAAGATTTCAAGCGAAAATAATCCATAAAGGTGAAAATTTCCCGTTTCAAGCCAAATTGCATTTCACCCAATTACTTCATTTAACCCATTGAGCAACCCCAGCGCCACCGAATTGCGGTAGCAGTTCGGAAGACCCTCCACCTCTCTCACCCACTGGATGCCATGAATGGCGTTGGTCAAAAAGATTTCATCAAAATCCTTAAGGTCCTCTGGATGTATTGGATATTCGTTACATGAAATGCCAAGTTTTCCAGTCAAGTTCAGCAGGGTAGCCCGCATCGTTCCAGCTACACAGCCCTCGGCCAGGGGAGGGGTAAACAACTCGCCACTTTTTACCAAAAAAATATTGGAACTGGTACCACATGCAATCCTATGTGCAGTGTTCAGCATTAAGCAGTCGTCCAAACCAGCAATTGTTTTTTCAATGGAAGCCAGCACCTGGTGCAATGCCGAATTCGTTTTTATGGGCAAGGGAATGGAAGAACCATTAGGGATGTAACTTGGAGTTGTCTGAGGAAGCAGGTATTTCTGGTAAATTTTTACCGAAAGCCCTACATTGTTTAGTTCAAATTTTGAGTTGGAGAGTGGCGTTGCTTCAACAATGAATTCAGGTGAGTTGGTTTCTGGGGTATATAGACCACCGTCAGCCCGCCAAATGGTGAGTCGTACCCGCCAATTGCCAGTGGTACTTGTTAGTTTTTCTATTTCATGCTTGAAAAAATCAGGGGTAAAATGTTTGGGCATTTCAAAGCTCAACAGCCTGCAACCCGTTGAGAGCCGCTGCCAGTGCCGTTCAAAAAACGGAACTTGGCCATCGAAAACTCGGATGGTTTCAAAAAGCCCATCGCCGTATCGGAAGGCACGGTTGCCAGCTGTAAAGATGGGCTGGTTAGCTGGTAGGATGTTTCCGTTATAATTTATGGACATGAGTTTTGGTTTGCCGGACAAAGATGGGCCTGTTGCGCCGTTTTAAAAATAATGCTGGAACAAAAAGCAGGTACCACTGTTTTCATTGCTCTTTTCCTTAACTTTCCACCATGAATCTGGCCAAGGTTATGAACAATTCACTCGAAATGTCTTACATAAAAGAAGAAAACTACAACTCCGAAATTACGGATAAACTCACCGACAATTATCACAACATCATTGATGGGCTTGGTGAGGATGCCACTCGGGAAGGGCTGCTCAAAACCCCGGAACGAGCTGCCAAAGCCATGCAGTTTCTTACTTCTGGCTATGCGATGGACGCTGAAGAAATTCTGCGTTCTGCCATGTTCAAGGAGGAGTACAGCGAGATGGTTCTGGTCAAAGACATCGAGATTTATTCACTCTGCGAGCACCACATGCTACCATTCCTTGGCAAGGCACACATCGCTTACATCCCAAATGGCTATATCGTAGGCTTGAGCAAAATCCCTCGTATCGTAGACGTTTTCGCTCGTCGGCTACAAGTACAGGAACGCCTCACGCTCGACATCCTCAACGCCATCAACGACACACTAAAACCACAAGGAGTGGCCGTCGTCATTGAAGCCATGCACATGTGCATGATGATGCGGGGGGTCCAAAAACAGAACTCAACGACGACGACCTCTGCTTTCCGTGGTCAATTTGAAAAACAGGAGACGAGGATGGAGTTTTTGAAGTTGATTGGAAGCAAACTCCACTGATTCAATTGCGGATTGCGTATCTGCGATTTCGATGAATGCAGTGAATAGGTTCACGTTTTGGTAAGATTTTCTAATTTTATGCCTTGTGAAATTGAGGCATACTATGTGCGAAAAAGAACTTCAAGACAGGCTAAAACGCCTTGCCGTCTCTATCGTTAAATTCGGAGAAGTACTTCCAGAAACGCCTGGATTTCGGACAGTACGCAATCAAATCGTCCTAAGCGGCCCTTCTTCCGGTTCGAGTTACCGAGCAGCCTGCCGCCCAAAATTATACGCAGATTTCATTTCAAAACTGGGCAAGGTGGAAGAAGAACTTGATGAAACACTGTTCTGGCTCGAATTTACCGTAGCTTTGGCCGACGATTTCAGGGCTAAAATTGCGCTACTCTGGAAAGAAAGAAACGAGCTGCTGGCGATAATTGTAGCCAGCATTGTGTCAACAAAAAAGAGAAACAAATAACAAAAAGGCATTGCGGTCAACGGCTATTGGGGAAATTCGCTATACTATCTGCAGCACTTCCAGCATCAATTTCGATGCTTTTTCTGTTTGCAAAATACTGACCCCCCCAATCCGCAATCCGCAATCAAAAAATCCGTAATCGAAAAATGAAAGCTTTCATCTTCCCCGGTCAAGGTTCCCAGTTTGAAGGTATGGGAAAA
>JAHEAS010000495.1 GCA_024642645.1 Saprospirales bacterium
ACCCATCGTGCCTATCAAAAAGTTTTTTTGTTTTGCTTCGAACGTAAACTGCTTCATGCTGCAGGTATTTTTTAATGCTGGTTGTCAACCAGTTTATGATTGAATCAGATTTTCAGAAAATTAGTGGTGCTCTGTTGAAGTCGGTGGTTCAGGGTCACTTCCTGTATGGTCATCAGTAAGTATCGGTTCCTTGGGTGTTTCTGCTACAGGAGCTGCTTTTGGTACATTAGCAAAAGGAAGCCCACAATCTGCATTCAGCGTATTTGCAGATTCAGAGTACTTGGCTTTTTTTGCTCCTGCCTGCAATGAACGAATATAGTGAATAACCTGCCAGCGCTCCTCAAAGCCAAGTTTGTCAGCGTAAGCCCCCATGGCGTTTTTACCATACATGATTGCATGGTAGTAGCGACCATTTGAGGCAGCAATAAACTGGCTGTCCAGAAGGTTCGCAGGTTGAGCAGGGTATTTGCCACCATTGTCCCGAACCAGATAACCACCGCCATCGCCTTTTTCACCGTGGCAAATTCCACAAAAAATAACATAAAGGTCCTTACCCTTAGCTAATCCTTCAGCTGTTATTGGAAACGGATTGTAGCGAATTTGCTGAATCGCCAAATTACGACCGTCCTCCGTGTCAGGGTAAGTGTATGGTACGTGGCCATTTGCCGTGTAGCTGATTCCTCCACCCTTGTTCATCCGGTTCATGGTACTTACAACGGCATCCTCTGCTGAGGTAAAAACACCATTGTAAGATGCAGAACCAGAAAATCCACGAGGGATGGTTCCATGAACAGGTTGTCTTGGCTGGGATAGTTCACGGCGTGTCAAGACACTTTGATCATCCCAAGTGTTTAGGTTGTATTTGGTAAGCACGTTAGCTTCGTAAGCTGTTGCGTGCGCCATATCAGGAATGAACTCACTTCCCGTTGAGTTTTTTCCAGCTTGTTGACAAGAAAATGTGCCAAAAACGATGGCGCTTAATGTCACTGCTGTTAAGAGTTTTTTATTGAATTTCATTTTCAAAAATGAATCTTGAATATCCGATTGGATCAACAACCTACTCATTTAAATGAGTTCTGCGGCTGTTTCACCAAAATCTGTTTATAGTCAAATCAAATTGTCCTCGAATGAACTTCCTCTGCGCCTGTTGTCTTAAAGAAGCCCTTCAGGTTGTCAACTGCGCTTGATTCCATGTCATTTGTCTGAAAAGCCAAGCAAAACTTGTCATCCGTAATACGGTCATCAAGTATTGGATTGTTTACGCCAAAGCCCAATCCGCAGATGATGTAAAAAACCACCGTCATACCGATTGCACAAAATAAAACTGTCATCTCAAAGGTGATTGGGATAAAGGCTGGCAGGGACCAGTAAGGCTTACCACCAAAAATTGTCGGCCAATCACCTTCAAATAATAGGCTACCTCCAAAAATCCATGAGATACCTATCAAAGCCGTCAGTGTTCCCAACATTCCGAAGATAAAACCAACAACGTGCAGCCTAGACTCTTCCAGCCCGAGGATGGCGTCCAATCCGTGAATCGGAAAAGGCGAGTACACGTCCATGATGTCAAGGTGCTGTTTGTTGGCCTTCCTAATGGCGCTCATTAGCACTTCTTCGTCATTATACAGCCCGAACAGAACTTCTTTATGTTGACCTTTCATTGAATTTACTATTTTGATAAAAGTCTGTTTTACAATTGATTAGTGGCCATCGCCCTCCTGATGAACTTCCTCAGTCTCATCATCATGGTGATGGTGGTGAGGTTTTGCATCAGTTCCAAGGTATTGGTCACCGTACTGCTTCAATATAGCTTTCACCTCTGCTGCTGCCACTACTGGTGCAACCCTTGCAAAAACTAAATATAGGGTAAAGAACAAGCCAAATGTTCCAACGTAAATACCGATTTCGACCCAGCTAGGCCAGTAGTAACTCCAGCTTGATGGCAGGTAATCTCTAGCAAGTGTGGTGGCAATGATGACGAAGCGCTCAAACCACATACCAATGTTTACGAAAATGGAAATGAAGAAGGTCCACCAAACACTGCGTCTAATATTCTTTGACCAGAAAACCTGTGGTGCAAGCAAGTTGCAACCCATCATGCCAATATATGACCAGTAGTATGGGCCAAGTACCCGGTTGTAGAAAGCAAATTGCTCGTAAATATAGCCAGAGTACCATGCCACGAAAAGCTCAATGAGGTAAGCTGAACCAACCATCGTACCAGTCACCAAAATCACTTTGTTCATACTCTCGATGTGGTTGGTGGTAATATAACCCTCCAACCCAAAGCATTTACGAGTGATTACCATCAACGTCTGAACCATTGCGAAGCCAGAGAAAATTGCACCGGCAACGAAATAGGGAGGGAAGATGGTCGTGTGCCAACCTGGAATAACGGAAGTTGCAAAGTCGAAACTTACTATCGTGTGAACTGACAATACAAGAGGTGTTGAAATACCCGCCAAAATCAAAGACAAGTATTCGTGGCGCTGCCAATGCTTTGCTTTTCCCGTCCAACCCATTGAGAAGAAGGCATACATTTTTTTGCGAACGCCCTTAGCACGGTCACGAACAGTGGCCAAGTCGGGCACAAGCCCTGTGTACCAGAATAGTAACGATACCGTAAAATAAGTAGAGATGGCGAAAAGGTCCCAAAGAAGTGGGGAGTTGAAATTCACCCAAAGCGGTCCCCTTGTGTTTGGATAAGGGAACATGAAGAAGTCGAACCAAGGCCGACCAGTATGTGTAGCAGGGAAGAGACCGGCGCACATTACCGCAAAGATGGTCATTGCCTCCGCTGCACGGTTAACCCCTGTCCGCCAGCGTTGGCGGAACAGCAAAAGGATGGCCGAAATCAACGTACCAGCGTGGCCAATTCCGATCCACCAAACGAAGTTGGTGATGTCATAGGCCCAACCGATGGTACGGTTTGCATTCCAAGTACCAATGCCGAAATAAAATGTCCAGCAAAGCGAAAATGCACCATAACCAAAGGTCATCACTGACAAAGTGAAGGCAATTATCCACATACGGTTAGGAGCCTTTTCGGTTGGGCCGATAAGGTCTTCCGTTATTTGGTGGTAATTTTTGTTCCCCATTATCAGGGGTTCACGAATTCGTGATACTGCTGCGCTCATATTTTATCAATTTCTTGAACTTCTTTCGGTAAGTTCAGTCAGCTACTTTTTTATGAAGAATAAAATTACTTAGCTCAACAAAGCTTCATCCCTGTTTGTAACACGGGTGGTGTATTGTACGGAAGGACGAGTATTTACCTCCTCCAAGACTATGTAGTTCAGCTCATTCTTGTACCGCTTTGCAATTTCTGAGTTCTCATCGTTGGTATCACCAAAAACGATAGCTCCAGTTGGGCAAGCCGTTTGACAAGCTGATTTGACATCACCATCCCGAAGGGCACGACCTTCTTTTTTAGCCGTCAATTTGCCTTCTTGTATCCGCTGTACGCAGAAACTACATTTCTCCATGACTCCACGTACACGAACAGTTACGTCAGGGTTAAGTACCATACGAGTAAGGTTGTCAGCGTAAAAAGGAACTTCTCCATCGTAAGGAACAAATGGCTCTGGTCCGTGCTCGTTTACTGGGAAAAGGTCTGCCGTGGTGTAGTCCATCCAGTTAAAACGACGGACTTTGTATGGGCAGTTGTTGGCACAGTAACGGGTTCCGATGCAACGGTTGTAGGCCATTTGGTTCAAGCCCTCTGAACTATGGTTGGTAGCGGACACTGGGCAAACGTTCTCACAAGGAGCGTTGTCACAGTGCTGGCAC
>JAHEAS010000496.1 GCA_024642645.1 Saprospirales bacterium
TAATTTCTTCTACTGGATGCCTCGCCAGTTTTCCGAAGATAAATAACCAGAAAAAAAGCTGAACCGCCGTGGCGGCCACGAAGCCGTAAAGTAAAATGGTTTCTATCATGGCCGATTGGCGGTAATTTCTTGTTCGCTTCCGGCAAAGTTAGTCAAACGTAAACGTCGGTAGAGGGTTTCAGTGAAACGAAAGAACCCTTACTTTTGCCCGACTCAACCTAAGTACCCTTCAACATCAATGTTTTATGACAAAAAATGATTTTTTTAAAAAAGTGGCCCAACGGCTTGAAGACGATGGTTTTACCATTGTAAAAAAAGATGATGCTCGGCCTTGGGGCGGGTTCTTTGTCATTGACGAGGCACAAGCGCACCGATTCATCCAGACCTACTTCCCCGCTGTGCCATTATCCGATTTTGAAGGTTTTGAAAAATTGAGCCCAAAGTTCTTAGTAGTTGCCCCCGGTAAGCGCCTCTCTTGGCAGTACCACCACCGTCGGTCCGAAATCTGGCGGTTGCTCGAAGGTACTGCTGGCGTGGTCACCAGCCCCACCGATGAGCAGAGCGACGTGCAAACCCTTGCCATCGGCGAACTCGTACGCCTCGAATGTGGCGAGCGCCACCGCCTTGTTGGGCTGGATAGTTGGGGAGTACTTGCTGAGATTTGGCAGCACACCGACCCCGCCCACCCTTCCGATGAGGACGATATTGTGCGGGTGCAGGATGATTTTGGGAGGTGAAAAAGATTGTTGAATTGCTTTATTGTTACCCGTATTGCGACAGCAATAAAACAATACAGCAATTCAACAATTACTCTCTGGCCTTCGTATCCATCACAATTGTAACCGGCCCGTCGTTGAGTAGGGCTACTTTCATGTCGGCACCGAATTCGCCGGTGAGCACTTCCAGCCCCGATGTTGCCCGAAGGGCATCCACAAATTTTTTATACATGGGAATGGCTACTTCTGGCCTCGCCGCCCGGATGAAGGAGGGGCGGTTGCCCTTCTTGGTGCTGGCATGGAGGGTGAACTGGCTTACGACGATGATTTTCCCGCCAATATCCTGCACGGACAAATTCATCAGCCCATCAGCATCACCGAAAATCCTAAGCTGTGCTATTTTTTTGGTGAGCCACTCAATGTCCTCTGGCCCATCGGCGTCTTCCACACCTATTAGTATGAGCAGCCCCAGCCCGATTTCGGACTTGACCTTGCCTTCAATGGTGACCGAGGCTTGGGACACTCTTTGGATGACTGCTCGCATATTGAGATAGGTATTTGATTTAATTGGATGCAATCATAGCTTATATTTTGGTAAAAAATCGAAACCACGTTCAAGATATGGAAGTCAATCCTCCACAGGAGCATAGTTGCATTACTTTTATCAATCCCCACATTAAAAGCCACTTGACCAAATCCATCAAACTCCCAACTTCCTTTCGTAGTTTTGCACCTCAACCGGCAGGTGTGAGGGTATCAATAAAACCACCAATTGCCGGAAAACTAATCTGAACGATGTCCGAAATCACCCCGCAACGACTACGAGAAATGAGGCTTCCGGTGTACCACCGCATCATCCGTTGGATGTGGCGGCTGGTCATTCTCGGTATTCTCGGCATTCTCTTATCGCTGTTTCTCCTATCTTTTTCCGACTTGCCTGATACTGAGGAACTCGAAAACCCAAAGAGTGAACTCGCCTCCCAGGTCATCGCCGACGATGGTTTCGTCTTGGGTCGTTATTTTATCGAAAACCGGGTTCCTGTGGACTTCAGCGAGCTTTCCCCATACATAGAGCAAGCTTTGGTAGCTACCGAGGATGAGCGTTTTTACAAGCATTCTGGTATTGATTTTCGAGCACTTGGTCGTTCTGTTGTCAAGACCTTTCTAATGGGGGATAAAAGCAGTGGTGGTGCAAGTACCATCACGCAACAGCTGGCAAAGCTGCTTTTTACAGGGCAAAGAGCAAACAGCCTCATCGGTCGGATACCGCAAAAACTCAAGGAATGGATCATCGCCGTGCGCCTCGAAAGCAAGTACACCAAGGAGGAAATCATGGCGATGTACCTCAATAAGTTTGACTTTCTGTATGACAGCTACGGCATCAAGTCTGCTTCGGAGACCTATTTCGGAAAAGGGCAGGATTCGCTCAACATCCAAGAAGCGGCCATGTTGGTGGGCATGTTGAAAAACCCCTCGTTGTTTAACCCAAAAAGAAAACTGGAAAAAGCCACGCAGCGCCGCTCGGTGGTGCTCGACCAGATGCGAAAGAACGACATCATCAGCCAAGCAGAGTACGATTCACTGAAAGTGTTGAAGGTTGACCTCTCCCGCTTCCGCCGCAAGACGCATACCCAAGGCCTCGCCACCTATTTCCGCTCTTCGCTCGCCGAGGAGTTGATGAAGGTGATTCTGGTCAGCGATGAAGCACGCAAGAAGCCCGACGGCTCGCCCTACAATATCTGGAAGGACGGCCTGAAAATTTATACCACGATTGACCCCATCATTCAGCAACATGCGGAAGAGGCAATGGTGAAGCACATGGCCCAAGTGCAGAACCGTTTTTGGAACCTTTGGAACAAGCGAATGAAAAAATCGCCATGGGACTACAAGGACGACAAGACCACGGATGCCGAAATGGCCTACCGCAAACGAAAAATGGCGCAGCTCGTACGCTACTCCGACCGTTACATCGCCATGCGGGATAAAGCCATCGGCTCGTTGGAGGCAGACCTCGAATCTGACGTGGACGAATTGCGCCTCAGCGATGCTGTCATCGAGAAAATGCTGAAGGGCAAAGACCTGAGCGGTGCACAGCGGAAAGCCATGGAATCAGAGAAATGGAACGAACTAAAGCTCAAATGGGAAGCTTTTCAAAAAAATGTGGAACTTGAGTTTAACAAAAAGGTGAAAATGGCCGTGTTCGACTACAACGACAAGATGGAGAAAGACACCGTCATGTCACCACTCGACTCGCTGAAGTACCACCACATGATGATGCAAATTGGTTCGTTGGCTATTGACCCAAAAACCGGTCACGTGAAAGCTTGGGTCGGCGGCATCAACCACAAGTACTTCGCCTACGACCACACCCGCTCCAATAGACAAGTAGGCTCTACGTTCAAGCCTTTTATTTATGCTACCGCAATTGCCCTGCAAGGCGTTTCTCCATGTATGGAAGTGGATGACGTACCCCGCACCATTTATGCGAACACAGGAAACTTCAAGTTACTCCAAGACTGGTCGCCAAATAACTCCACTGGGAAGTTCAGCTACAATAAAATGCGCCTGCGCACTGCCCTTAAGAAATCGGTGAACTCCGTATCGGTCTTCCTCATGCAGCAATTGGGCAGCACCGAGCCTGTCATCGAACTGCTGGACAACATGGGCGTGGACACCAAAAAAATACCGAAACAGCCTTCCATCTGCCTCGGCGCTGCCGATATGAGCGTGATGGACATGACGGGCGCCTACACCACTTTTGCCAACAATGGCTACTATAGCAAGCCCATTTACATCACCAGGATTGAGGATAAAAACGGGCGGACCATCTACTCGCAAGAGGAGCAGGACAAGCAAGCACTTCAGGAAGAACCTAACTACGTGATGGTGGAAATGCTGAAATATGCCAGCGGCGGCATGGGCCTGAGCAGTGAAATTGGGGGCAAGACGGGTACCACAAACGATTATGTGGACGGTTGGTTCATGGGCGTGACACCGAGCCTCGTGGTAGGCACCTGGGTAGGTGGCGAAGACCGTTGGATACGCTTCCTTTCAATTGCAGAAGGG
>JAHEAS010000497.1:0-3070 GCA_024642645.1 Saprospirales bacterium
CAAATTGGCTCGGAGACAAACTTGGGATGGTGCAAACTGGTTGAATAAAACCCAATATATTTCTGAATACGACGCAAATAGCAACGAGCTTTTATACCTGGTTCAAACTTGGGATGGATTTGGCTGGGAAAATGACTTTCAATATGTCTCCGAATATGACAACAATAACAATGAAATAATGCAATTGTGGCAAGATTGGGTAGGGGCAAGTTGGGTCAATACTTTTCTATATTCATTGGAATATGATGCTAATAACAACCTAATTGATGCCATTACACAAGAATGGGGCGCCTCTGTTTGGGTGAACTATAAAAAGCAAGCACACGAATATGATATCAATGGCAATAGAATATTATTGATTGGGCGGAATTGGGATGGGCAAAATTGGGTAAATGCCAATCAACAAGTTTCTGAATATGATGATAATAATAACGAGATATTATTATTGCTAAAACATTGGAGTGGAACGGATTGGATTGCGGGTAGTCATTATGTTCGAGAGTATAATGCGAGCAACAATCTGACCTCGGTTTTATATCAAACTTGGGACGGATTTGATTGGAAGAATAATGGATTTAACAGTTATGGATATGATGCGAACAACAATCAGGTATCGGTTTTGGTCCAAAATTGGAACAGCAACAACTGGGCTAATACGGTGCGAATTTTTTATTATTACCAATTGGTTAGTGGTGTCCATAATTCGGTATCAACGGTTGATGATTACGCTATTTTCCCGAATCCAAATAATGGAAATTTTACAATCAGCTTGAATCAAAATGACGAGCAGCAAGGCCTGCTAAATATATACAATTCCGCAGGCAAATTGGTATATTCGAAGCAAGTACGATATAGTGATGGAATAATATCCGTCCAAAATGCTGACTTGTCAAAAGGTACTTATTTTTTACAAATTATCACGAAAGACCAGCAAACGTTTCAAATGCTATTTGTTGCGGATTAGATTATCTTTTTGAAGTATTTGAATAGCTTTGTTTTTGCCTGTTCTCCAATACAAATTTTAAAATCATTACCAACTTGTGAAAAAATACAACTACGCTATACTGCTTATTTGCCTCGCCTTTACGGCTTGTACTGACAATGAAGGCAAGTCCACGATGGATGATACAGTGACGACAGCACCTTCAGATGAGTCAGAAGCAGCCTCAGCACCCGACACGGAATCAAATACCGCAGCGCCCGATGCGGAAAAGGCACCCTTCCAAGACGAAATCCAAACGCCAAAAGGCTATGAAGTGATGGGAGATGCCAAGGGCGATTTGGACAAGGACAACGTGGAAGAAAAAGTAGTGGTGTACGATACTGGCCGCAAGTCGGACTTTGGCACAGAGCGGGAACTCCATATTTTCAAGCAAAAAGATGGCGGATGGGAACTTTGGCACAAGTCATTGGGTGCTGTATTGCCGAGCGAGCAGGGTGGCGTGATGGGTGACCCCTTTGAGGCTGTGGCGATTGAAAATGGCAGCTTAGTGCTCCAGCATTTTGGCGGCAGCCGACAGAAATGGCATTACACCCACCGCTTTCGCTACCAGAACAATATGTGGCAATTAATCGGTGCTACGGTCAACAACGGTGCACCTTGCGACTATTTTGAGGACTTCGACTACAATCTTTCCACCGGGAAAATCAATTACAAAAAGACCACGGAAGACTGCGAAAAAAGTGAAGAACATCCGGTCACTAAAATCAATAAGAAAGATTTTGTCGTGAAACCTAAAAGTCTGCCCAACATGGACGACTTCCGTCCCGGTGAAAATGAGGTCAAATTGCAAAAGTCGGGTATCGTGTTTTATTATTGATATGGTTTGAGTATGGTTCATTGATGGCTCTTGGCCAAAATTGGCGGACATTTTAGGTTTGTGAGCGATATATTTGCAATGCGCAGAAGCTACCATAAAAAGCATCTTTCGCACCTGTAATTTTGCCTCACTAAAAATGCCCTCATGAATCCGTTCCTAAAATCAACCCTTGTCCTATTTTTCTGCTGTCAAATGGCGCTTACCACCAATGCCGCCCATATTGTCGGCGGGTATATGAGCTACCAATGTTTGGGCGGCTCGAACTACCGTTTCACCATGACGCTTTATCGGGACTGCTACGGCGGCGGCGCTGCTTTCGACTCCGATTTCAACAATGGCGCACCCTTCTCCGGCACTGTGACCTTGTTTTCCGCCACCAACCAAACACCGCTGCAAGTCATCGTGCTCAATCCCCCAACCATCGAGATGGTGCAGCCATTGCCCGATTGTTTTCCCCAGCCGGTGTCCTGTATCGAGCGGGGAACCTACGTCTTTGATGCTAATCTGCCTGTCGGCAACAACCCAATCCACGTCGTTTACCAGCGCTGCTGCCGGAACGCTACTATCTCCAATATCGGAAACCCCGGGGCTACAGGTGCCACCTGGAGCATCACCATCACCCCCGAAGCACGTACCGCCTGCAACACCAGCCCCGTGTTTGGCTTGGTGCCAATGCTGTGCTCCGTCACGGGCCAGCCTTATTCCTTTGACCATAGCGCAACGGATGCCGACGGCGACGTGCTCACCTACGAATTTTGCGCACCGCTGCTTGGCGGCGGCAACGACCAAATCAACGCTACCAATGCTACCGGCGTGGCACCCGACCCGGATATGCCCCCGCCTTTTGACTATGTCAATTTCATGGACCCACCTTCCACCGCATCCCAGCCCATACCTGGTACTCCGGCTTTTACCATTGAACCGAACACGGGCATGGTGAGTGGCACACCCAATATTCAAGGCCGCTTTTTGTTTGCAATTTGTGTGAACGAATTTCGGAACGGCCAACTACTTAGCGTGACCCGCTATGAGTTTGAGCACGATGCAGGATTCCTGACGAGTACCAATGAACCCCTTTCAGGACGCCTCAAAGTGTACCCAAACCCCACCAGCGAAGGCTTCACGGTAGAATTGCCGCAAACTTCGGAGCAGCATTTCGAGGCGCAGTTGTTCGATGTGAACGGTCAACTGAAAGCTAGCCGTACTTCAAAGGATGGCACTAACCTTGTTTTCACCGCAGCGGGTCTCTT
>JAHEAS010000497.1:3080-3782 GCA_024642645.1 Saprospirales bacterium
TGTTCAGGGCAGGTTTTTGTATGCGGTTTGTGTGAATGAATTTCGGAACGGCCAACTACTCAGCACGACCCGCTATGAGTTTGAGCACGATGCCGGGTTCCTGACAGGCACCAACGAACCCCAAAACGCTAGCCGCCTCAAGGTGTATCCAAATCCCACCAGCGAGGGTTTTACCGTGGAATTGCCCCAAACCTCGGAGCACCATTTCGAGGCGTTGCTGTTCGATGTGAACGGTCAACTGAAAACTAGCCGTACTTCAAAGGATGGCACTACCCTTGTTTTCACCGCAGCGGGTCTCTTGCCAGGCGTTTATCAGTTGGTGCTACGCAATGGGCAGGAAGTCTTTTATGAGCGCATTATTGTGCTGGCCAAGTAAGATGGATAGCACACGGATTGGGGCGGATGTTGCGGATTCGAACGGATTAATCAGTGTAAACCCGCAACATCCGCCCCAATCCGTGTGCTATCAAGCCTCAATCCTTCAACCGAATCAAATCCACTTCCTTCTCCCGCACCATCCGGTTAAATGCGGGCAAATCCTGCTCCTTCACGGTTTTGAGTTGCGCCAGCCAGCCATCTATCGCTGCGGAAAGCTCCCGCTGCACTTCCACGGCTTGTTCCGTGGGCGGAAAATCGCCGTAGGTAAGGGCAGCCACGTGACCCAGCTTGTTCGTCAGGCGGATGGGGAAGTTGAGGGGGTCT
>JAHEAS010000498.1 GCA_024642645.1 Saprospirales bacterium
GATTAGTACCACCTGGATTATCAGTCACTACTGTCAGTTGTATTGTAAAATAATCATCATTAGGGTCAGAAGGAGTGCTGTTATCATTACAGGTTTGATTATAGCTAGTCACACTTAAATCGCTTATTGGGTTCACCACCAGGTACACTATCGCCGTGTCGCACTGCGCAGGCAGCGGCGTGCCGTCGTCGCACACCTGGTATATCAGCGTGTCGGGGCCGGAGTAGCCGGGCGAGGGCGTGTACGTCAGCTCGCCGGTCGTCGGGTTCACGCTCACCATGCCGTGGTCGGGCTGGTTCGTTATCGTCACGCTCGTCGGGTCGATGTTGCCGTCGCCGTCCGCGTCGTTCTGCAGGATGTCGATGCTGACCGGCGTGTCCTCGTCCGTCGTCGCCTCGTCGTAGTCCGCCACCGGCGGGTCGTTTGTATCACCAATCGTTATGGTCAATGTGCCAACATCACATAAATTGAGTGGATCACAAACTTGGTATTGTATCGTAATTGTACCGATGAAGCCAGTTGCAGGCGTGAAAATGAAATCGCCATTGTAAGAGGGGTCCCACTCGATGGTTCCTTCTGTTGAAGCTGGGGAAGTGAGTGGAAGGAAGGTTAATTCAGCAAGTGTATTGTCCCCATCCGAATCATTGGTGGCTACCGTCCCGCTGACTGGTGTGTTCAAAGGCGTTGTGAAATAATCATCTACCGCTACAGGTGGTATACAAACTGGGATACCTACCGAAGCAGAAGCTGTGATCGTACAAGAATTTGCATCCGTGACCGTAACCGTGTAGTTGCCGCCTGTAACATTCAGGTTGTCCTGTGTTGTTGGGCCGTTTGACCAATTGAAAGTATATGGTGCAACTCCACCTGCAAACGTTGAAAAAATATTTCCATCATTTAAAATACAGGTTTCATCAAAAGCCGTCAAACTAAGGGAAAGTGCCGTTGGTTGGCTCACCGTGATGGAATTGATGGCATGGCATGATGCTGCGTCTGTAACTGTCACCGAATAGGTGCCGATAGTCAGTCCAGCAGGATCTTCTACTGTCGAACTGTTCGACCAGAGATAAGTATAATTTGGCGTGCCGCCCGATACTGTCAAGTTGATGGAACCATTTGAACCACCGTTGCAGGATGCAGGTGATGAAGTGACAGACAAAGCCAACGTACTGTTTTCATTCAACCCAATGGTATCCTTCTTTACACAACCATTGGCATCGGATACCGTAACCAAGTAAGTGCCCGAAGCTAGACCAGTGATATCTTCTGTCGTGGATGTATTGGACCAGTTATAAGAATAAGGGGTGCCGCCACCGGTAACACTCAGGTCAATTGCACCATCCGTGCCGCCGTTGCAGCTTGAAAGGGTCACACTGGAGGCAATAGTTAATACTGCACCTGAAGGCTGGGTAATGTGGAGAGTTAAGATTTTGACACAATTATTTGCGTCAGCTACTGCGACTGTGTAGGTGCCTGCGGCAAGACCTGAAATGTCCTGGGTCATGGCTCCGTTTGACCAGGTATAGTGATAGGGAGCATCACCTCCAGTGACGGTTAGGTTAATCGCCCCGGCTGTTCCTCCTACACAGGTATTTTGGGTCAAAACAGTGGACAACGCCATATTGGTAGCTTCATCGATGGTGAATTCCATGTTGCCTGCACAACCATTGGCATCTGTTACAGCAACCATGTACAATCCTGCGGTCAATCCGCTGATATCTTGTGTGGTAGCTGTGGTGTTCCAGTAATAGTTGTATGGCGACACACCGCCGCTCACGGTTAAATCTATGGCACCATCCGTGCCGCCGTTGCAGGAGGCTGCCGTTTCAGTTCCAGACAAAGCCAAGGCTGAAGGTTGGCCAACAATGGCAGAATTGGAAGCCGTGCAGCCCTTACTATCAGTTACAGTTACAGTATATGTTTCGGCTCCAATAGAGCCGATATCTTGCGAAGTTGCCCCATTGGACCAAACATAAGAATACGGAACAGTACCTCCTGAAACAGTTAGGTCAATGGTGCCATCTGTGTTGCCATTACAACTTGCGTCTGTGTTGGCCGAGCTAAGTGCAAGCGCCACGGCCGGCTCTTTAATTGTAATAGAAGCTGTCGTCGAACAGCTATTTGCATCGGTCACAGTCACTGAATAGGAACCTGCAACCAAGCCACTTATTGAACTGACATTACCAGCCGCATTCGACCAATTATGAGTATATGACGTTGTTCCGCCCGTTGTAGTTAAAGAAATGGCACCATTGTTTCCACCAAAACATGACACATCAGTAACATTGGCTAAAGTGGATAGTGCTAAGGCTGGCTCGTTCACAGCAGCAGTTGAAGTGGTTGAACAACCGCTCGCATCCGTGATGGTTACAGTATAGCTTCCAGCACTGATGCCTGTAATGCTTTGGGTATTCCCACCATTTGACCAAGCATAGTTGAAGGGCGCAGTACCACCGGAAGGATTTGCAATTACACTGCCATTGGAACCCCCAAAGCAGGAAACATGAGCAACTGTGGTTGTTGCTGACAATGTTGCAGGCTCATTGATAGTGGAGGAAATTGTGGCAGTGCAGCTGTTTGCGTCTGTCACCGTCACCGTATAAGTTCCTGCTATTAAGCTGGAAATATCCTGCGTGGTAGCGCCACCGGTCCAAGCATAAGTAAAAGGGGTTGTGCCACCACTGACACTTAGGTCAACACTTCCGTTGTTCGCACCGTGGCAAGTCAGGGCAGTGCCTAACACTGTCAAATCAAGAACTGCTGGTTGGTTAATAGTAAATGATTGCGTCGCCGTGCAGCTGTTTAAATCGGTCACCGTTACAGTATAATCGCCAGCGGATAAGCCAATGCGGTCTTCTGTAGTTACACCACCTCCCCAGTTAAAGGTTAAGGTTCCGGTACCGCCGGTCGCTGTCAGGTTGATAGCACCGTTGGAGCCACCATTACAAGCTATGTTGGTTACTGTGCCAACGAGGGCAATTGCTGATGGTTGGGTTATAGCAGTTTCTGCAATTACCGCACAACTTTTGCTGTCAGTCACTGTGACGGCGTAGGTACCTGCGACCAAGTTGGTTAAATCTTCTGTTGTGGCAGAATTGGACCAAAGGTAGGTATAGGCTGCTGTGCCTCCGCTTACTGTCAAATCAATGCTTCCATTGGTAGCTCCATTACAGACAACATTAGTAGGCGTTAGAGAAACAGAAAGTTGAGTTGGCTGATTAACTGCGGATGAAGTTGTAACAGAGCAACCATGAGCATCTGTCACCGTGACACCATAGGTGCCAGATGGAAGCGAGCTAACATCCTCGGTTGTTGCACCATTTGTCCAGGCAAAGGCGAATGGAGAAGTGCCACCAGTCACCGTCAGGTTAACAGCGCCAGTGAATCCGCCAAAGCAGTTCACATTGTTCACGGTAGAACTAAGTGCAAGCACATTTGGCTCAGTCACGGCAGCGGAAGCAGAAGTAGTGCATCCTTTGTTATCTGTTATCGTGACGGTATAAGTGCCAGCAGGAAGTCCGACGAGGTCTTCAGTCGCCGCTGTATTTGACCAGACAAAAGTGTATGGACTTGTACCCCCTGAAACAGTAAGATTTGCAACACCGTTGGCTCCTCCCTTACAGGATACTGGTGTGGCAACTATTGTTGCACTAAGTGCTGCCATTGGTTGTGTAACAGGAATGGTCATGGCCATTGAGCAGCTATTGGCATCGGTCACCGTCACGTTATAAATAAGGGCTGTCAAATTCGCCCGGTCTTCCCC
>JAHEAS010000499.1 GCA_024642645.1 Saprospirales bacterium
AAATCGCCTCCACTCTGCGAGAGCACCTGCGCATACCCGGCATGGGCGACACTACTGCTCGAAACTTCCGGGACAAGCTGGCCATGCGCATGGTTACTTCTGAAAAGGGCATACTCTCGCCTGCCTTTGTTTCGGTGTTGAACCACCAAGCCATCCACCATTACACCCAGCATGTATCACCACCTTGGGTGCTCAAACCACGCTCACAGGCAGGCGCAGCGGGAATCCGAAAAATCCACAACGCCGAGGAACTATGGCACCACCTCAACAAACTGGGGGACGAGCAGTCGCACTTCTTGTTGGAGCGCTTTGTGCCTGGCGATATTTACCATGTGGATGCCATTACCATCAACGGTGAAGTGCAGTTTGTCCAAGTGAGCCGCTATGGCTCGCCCCCGCTCGACATTATCCAAAACGGCGGCATTTTTATGACCAGCGTGCAAAAACGCAACAGCATTGATGCTTTGACCTTAAAGGATTTAAACAAACAGGTGTTGGCTGCGCTGAGATTCCAGCGGGGCGTGACGCATACTGAGTTCATCAAAAGCAATGCCGATGGCAAGTTTTACTTTTTGGAAACGGCAGCTCGGGTCGGCGGAGCCTACATTGCTGAGGTGATTGAGCAAGCTACTGGCTTGAACCTCTGGACGGAATGGGCAAAAATCGAAATCGCTGGCGACAAATTGCCCTATAAAGTCCCAGAAATTAAAGAGGATTACGCAGGGATTGTGCTATGCTTAGCAAAGCAGGAACGGCCCGACCTCAGCGACTACAACGACCCAGAAGTGGTGCACCGAGTCCATAAAAAGAACCATGCTGGCCTTATCGTCGCCTCATCTGACGCAGCAAGGGTGCAGTCACTGCTGGAAAATTACAGTGAGCGATTCAGCCAGGATTTTTTAGCGGCTGCGCCGCAATACGACAAGATTGATAGATAAACGATTCGTAAAATTTAACGTCGGGGAGATTTGGAACCCTCCCCGACGGTTGTCATTTAACCATTATCAACATGAAAAAACTCACGCTTCTAACCGCATACCTTTTTCTAGCCCAAACCATCTTCGCCCAAACCCAAGCCGCCGACCGCCTCACGCCTGAAAAACTTTGGGATTTGGGCCGTGTCGCCCTTTTCGATGTTTCACCTGATGGTAAAACCGCCGTTTACGGTGTGAGTTACTACAATATCGAGGCAAACAAGGGCAACCGTGACCTCTACGCCATTAGCACGGATGGGTCGGACAGCGGCAAGCCCCGCCAACTCACCAATTTCGAAGGGAACGAGAACGACGCCGCCTTTCGCCCGGATGGGCGCAAAATCGCTTACCTACGGGGCGGCAAACTCTGGGAAATGAACGTGGATGGAACGAACCACTCCCAAGTTTCCGACATCGAAATGAACGGTTTCAAGTACTCGCCTGATGGGCGAAAAATCTTGTTCATCCAGGATGTCAAGTACGATAAAACCACGCAAGATGCGCACCCTGACCTCAAGAAAACGAGTGGAAAAATCATTGACGGCCTCCAATACCGCCATTGGGACGAGTGGGAGGACGGCAGCTATTCCAACATCTTTGTCGCCGACTATGCGGACGGCCCCACAGGGGCAGGCAAGCTGACCAGCCAGCCCATCAACATCGTGGGCGAGCCGTTCGACACGCCGCTGAAACCCTTCGGAGGCATGGAGCAAATCACTTGGAATTCTTACGGCAACCAAATCGCCTACACCTGCAAGAAGCTCAGCGGCACGGCTGCTACCGTCAGCACCAATTCTGATATTTATATCTATGATTTCTTGTCCAAGAAAACGACAAACCTCTCGCAGGGCATGGAAGGCTATGACATGAATCCTGCGTTCTCGCCCGATGGCCGCTACCTCGCTTGGGAAAGCCAGGCCATGCCCGGCAATGAAGCCGACCGCCACCGGATTTATCTCTATGATTTTAGGACCAAGCAAAAATCAGAAGTCACGGCTGGCCTCGATAGGAACGCCACCAGTCCAACTTGGTCGCCGGACAGCCAGCACCTCATTTTCCAAAGCACGGAAAAAGGCACGGAGCAGCTTTATTCCATTGGCCTTACGGGGAACGGCCTCCAGCAACTCACTGCTGGCCAATTCAATTTCGGGCCTTTTTTGGTGGGGAAAAACGGCATCGTCATGGCACGCTGCAGCATGTCCGAGCCGCATGAACTGTTCAGCCTTCCGATTGATGGCGGTCGGGACATGCAGCTCACGTACATCAACAAGGACAAGCTCGCTACCATGAAATTCGGGAAGGTGGAAAAGCGGATGGTGAAGGCTACCGACGGGCAGGACATACTGACCTGGGTGATTTATCCCCCGAATTTTGACCCAAACAAAAAATATCCCACCTTACTCTACTGCCAAGGCGGGCCGCAAAGCCCCGTCAGCCAATTCTGGAGCTATCGCTGGAACTTCCAGATGATGGCCGCCAACGATTACATCATCGTCGCACCGAACCGCCGGGGTCTGCCGGGTTTTGGGCAAAAATGGAACGACGACATCAGCACCGACTGGGGCGGCCAGGCCATGCAGGATTTGCTTTCGGCCATTGACGATGTTTCAAAAGAACCGTATGTGAACAAGGACGCCCTTGGTGCGGTGGGTGCGAGCTTCGGCGGATACTCCGTCTTTTGGTTAGCAGGCAACCACCAAAAGCGGTTCAAGGCATTGATTGCACACGATGGCATGTTCAACATGGAAAGCTGGTACGGCACGACGGAGGAGATGTTCTTTGCCAACAACGACACGGGTGGCGCTTATTGGGAACCCAATGCTGGCGAGACCTGGAAGCTAGACTCCCCACACAAGTACGTGCAGAACTGGGATACGCCGCTGCTCGTCATTCAAGGCGGCCTCGACTTCCGGGTACCAGAAAGTGAGGGAATGCAGGCATTCCAAGCGGCGCAGTTGAAGGGGATTCCGAGCAAAATGCTCTACTTCCCCGATGAAAACCACTGGGTATTGCAGCCGCAGAATGGGATTTTGTGGCAGCGGGAGTTTTTTGGGTGGTTGGATAGGTGGTTGAAGAATAAACCGTGAGGCTTGGGAATTGACGAATGACTACTGACGATTGGGGTGAGTCGTCAATCTTTAATAGTAATTTAGGCTGCCATAAAATTGTAGGAACTGGGTATATGTTGCCAAATCAATTAATTATATTGCTGTATTGTCTGACAATGCTTGCCTTCCTAATTACAGGACTTATGAAGGCTAAGTTTCATTTAGAATACCTAAAATTAGTAAATCCAGATAAGTATGGAAAGGAAAGCATAATCGAAGCTTTTATTTTTGGATGGAATCCAGAGGTTCAATTTTTGTGTTTACCTTATTTCTATAGAAATAGAGCTAAAGAACATCCAAATGCATGTAATTTAGTTAGAAAAATATGGTTCATGTTGGCGATAAATTGTGGATTGTTTATCCTATTGTTAACGCCCATGATATTATGCATTTAAGACGCCTACTATAGCGAGTTTAGCCAATTGCAAATTGCGACCTACCCTATAATTTCCACCTTCCAAACCAAAACTCACCACAAACCAACTCTACCATCCGGCAATTTATCGGGAGCCTTACCCTCCTAAGGGGAAGCGTAAATCACTTAGACGTAACTTTCCGCAAGTGCATCCATGCGATAAATCATTGCAAATGACTCCTGAACAAGGTAGGTTGCAAAAAAAGCCATGAAATTTTCCAAAATCATCATTCTATTATTCTTCTGTTTACCGCTTTTGGGACAG
>JAHEAS010000500.1 GCA_024642645.1 Saprospirales bacterium
TTTCCTTTAATCTTGTAACGTTATTTCAGGACTAGACACTTCTTTGTAGTTATGCTTTTGCGCCCAGCATGTCGGCGGCTTTTTTTGAACCGAGTCCAGCGGCCTCCTTGAAGTCATTCACGTATCCGCTTTCCCCTGCCTTCTGACGAGCAAGTCCACGACTCAAAAACTGATCGGCTTTGGATGGAGCCTCTTCCCGCTGCGCATCAAAACTGAACATATTGTTATAAATTTTGACAGCATCACCGTATTGGCCAACTTCGTAAAGTGCCTTTCCGTAGTTGAAAAGCACGTTCTTCTGCCATTTGTAGTTTGGGTCATCTTCTGTGAATTTGCGGTTGGTGACTAATTTCAATTCGAAAATAGCTTTTTCAAATTCACTAAGACGTAGGTGAAGTTCGCCCTTTAGGCGGCGGGCACTCCAGTACACCGGCTGGTGTGGGATGGATCGTGCTACGGCCATGTCCAAATCGGCCAATGCGCCCTGGATGTCGTTCTTCTTCACCTTTGTATTTGCTCTGCCCCAATAGGCATCTGGCATATTGGGATTGATATCAATGCTTTTGGTGAAATCGTACATAGCATCGTCAAAGTTGCGAAGTCGATAGTTCACGTAACCACGGCGCTCGTAGGCAAGGGCATTTCGTTCGAATTTCTCAATAGCACGATTGAGTGCGTTCATTGCCTCTTCTTCCATGCCTTTTTCTTTGACCAAGTCACGAGCTTGAATAAAGGCCTGCGTAGCCGATTTGTCGCCATCCGGCTCAATGGTGCGCTGCTCCACAATCTTACCTTCCTGAATGACCCATGCTTTCAAGCTGCCTGCGACGGCATAATCTGCCATGTACTCAAGCAGGTTGAGGGTATTCTTCCAACTTTTTTCAGAGCATTCGGTGATAAAGCGAGGGATGGTAAGAGTGAAGGTTTCTTCTTGGAAAACTTCTTCCGCAGTGAGGAGGATGTCATTGCGGTAATAGTTCTCAAAGCGGTGCTGATAGAGTTTCAACACTTGCTCATAACTTCGTGGGTTGCCAAATTCGAGACAACCGGAGAGGATAGTTTTGTACGTGGCGTTCATTTCGCTGCTGTTTTTTTCGCTGTTAAAAAGTTTGTTTTCCGACTGTTGTGTAGTCTCTCAAGCGCCGGTTCAGTGATCCTTTTTATAAATCTTGGTTTGCCTCGCTGTAACACTTTTTCGGTAAGCAAAAAAGGATATTCTTTTTACAGCCAAGTTGAATCAGTAAGAATTAAACACATCACGGTCTTCTCAATAGTAATTTCTTGCAGTAGCACTCCTATGGGAGAGGAGTTAAGTTAGATATGCTTCACAAAAGAGTCTAATTGCCACAAAAGTCGCAAAATAATCTTCCTCACAAAATTTTTTTGTAAAAAAAAGCAAAAAAATCCGAAAAAAACTTGTGGCGAAATAAAAAAAAGGATAATGAATATTTTATGCGTAGCCTGTTTCGCATTTGTATTTTAAATGTTATTTACAACAGGCGGCTTATTATTAAATCTGCGCCTATTGATGTCAATAGAAAATACTGAATTTTGACCCTACGCTTGATTCGCTCATCATCGCTCATTGATTTACCTTTGCTATCTTTTAAAACAGCACTAACCAACCAATCAATGGACAGAACCCAACAAGGCTCAGTTTCGCTTTCGGTGGATAACGGTATTGCCACCATCGAATTTTTCCATCCAGCCCAAAACTCGCTGCCTGGCAGATTGCTTGCCGAACTGGTCCAAGCCATCGAACATGCAGGGGAGGGCAAAGACTCCCAAATCATCGTGCTGCGCAGTGCAGGCGACCGTACTTTCTGTGCTGGAGCCAGCTTTGACGAACTTTCATCTATCCGGGACTTTGAGACGGGAAAGCGGTTTTTTCTTGGCTTCGCCAATGTCATCAACGCCATGCGGCGCTGCCCCAAGCTCATCATCGGACGGGTGCAGGGCAAGGCTGTTGGGGGCGGGGTTGGACTGGCTGCGGCCACCGACTACTGCATGGCAACGCAATGGGCCACTGTTCGACTAAGTGAACTAGCCGTGGGCATCGGCCCTTTCGTGGTGGGCCCTGCTTGCGAGCGCAAACTCGGCCTTTCGGCCTTTAGCCAAATGGCCATCAACGCCACTGAGTGGCAAACGGCCTATTGGGCAAAGGAAAAAGGGCTTTTCAACGAAGTGTTTGAAAAGCCGGAGCAGATGGATGACTACCTCGGGCGTTTTACCAAAATACTGGTCAACTCCAACCCGGCGGCTCTGCATCATCTGAAGCAGGTCTTTTGGCAGGGAACCGAACATTGGGACAGCCTGCTCGACGAGCGGGCAGCCATCAGCGGGCAGCTGGTGCTGTCAGATTTTACAAAGAATGCAATTGAAGCGTTTAAACAAAAATAAAAGTTAGCTTGATAGCCAACTACCTTGACCATGATTGAAGCCAAATCGCAAATAGAAAAGTCCACCCTCCAAACCGCCTTCCGCCTCATGGCCACTGCCAAGAGTATGACAGAGGTTTACGAGGAAAACTTCAAGTTCGTCGCCAAATACGTGCACGCCACCAGCCGGGGGCACGAAGCACCACAGATAGCTCTCGGCCTCCAATTGTCGCCGCAAGACTGGGTGTCGCCCTACTACCGTGACGACTCCATTCTGTTGTCCATCGGCATGAAGCCCTACGACCTCATGCTCCAACTCATGGCCAAGCGGGACGACCCTTTCTCCGGTGGGCGTAGTTACTATTGTCACCCCAGCCTCCGTGACGACGACAAGCCAAAAATTCCGCACCAGTCCTCCGCCACCGGCATGCAGGCCATCCCGACGACGGGGGTTGCGATGGGCATTCAATATCAGGATTTACGATTTACGATTGACGATTTACGATTGGACAACGATGAAACCCCAATCGTCAATCGTCAATCGTCAATCGTAATTTGTAGTTTGGGTGATGCCTCCGTTACCGAAGGCGAGGTGGCCGAAGCCTTGCAAATGGCAGCCCTCAAGCAATTGCCCATCCTATACTTTGTTCAGGACAACGGCTGGGACATCTCCGCCAACGCCGAAGAAACCCGAGCACAAGACGCCGCAGACTACGCCAAAGGCTTCCACGGCATAGAGACCCGGCGCATGGACGGGAGCGATTTTTTCGAGTGCTACGCAACCTTACAGGAGGTCATCAAAAAAATGCGGGAGGAGCGCAGGCCGTTCCTCGTCCATGTGTCGGTGCCGCTGCTCAACCACCACACTTCCGGCGTCCGGAAGGAATGGTACCGGGACGATTTGGAAGAGGCGCAAAGCCGTGACCCTTACCCGATTTTCCGAAAGCAACTTTTGGAGGAGGGTTTTTCCGAAAAAGAACTGAAAAAAATAGAAGCAGAGGCCCGTAAAACGGTCGAGGCCGATTTTGAAAAAGCAAAGGCTGCCGAAGACCCACGCCCGGAAGATTTGTACACCCACGACTTCGCCCCGACCCCCATCACCGAGGAAACGGGCGACAGGGAACCCGCCAACGGCGAAGCGAAAGTGATGGTGGACAGTGGACTATTTGCCATTGAGGAGCTGATGCGCAAACACCCGGAGTGCCTGCTCTACGGGCAGGACGTCGGGCGCAGGCTCGGCGGTGTGTTCCGGGAAGCTGCGACGCTGGCCGAGAAATTTGGCGACCACCGGGTGTTTAACACGCCCATCCAGGAGGCGTTCATCGTCGGGAGCACGGTGGGCATGAGCGCTGTTGGCCTCAAACCCATCGT
>JAHEAS010000501.1 GCA_024642645.1 Saprospirales bacterium
CCCACGCCCGCTCTTCGAGGCGCAGTCCTGTGGTCACGATGTTTTTGTAATGCCACTCTGGCAACACCCCTTCAACGAAGAGTAGTTGGCTGTGCAGTTGAAGTTGGTAGAGTTTAAAAACCTCGCCCAAAAATTGCTGGTGGCCATTGTTGATTTGCTGGATACAGAAGTTTTGAAGGTAATTGTAGAGGTTTTGCAGCTCCTCCCGGTCGAAATGACTTTCATGTTCCAGAATGGTAGCTTTGCATAGCGGGAATTGACTTAACTCGTTGGCTTTGAGTAACGTATAAAGTTGGAAATAAACGTTAACTGAGGGCGTTTGACGGATTGTTTCTGGGATTTCAACTAAAGCTTCGCCAACCTTGTCAAAAAAGGCAAAGGATGGCGGCGAGGTCTTCAAAAGTCGGTAACGCTGGATGCGTTCACAGGCATCACGCAAGCTTTCCGATAGGTAATATCCATCCAAATAGAATTGCTTTTCCTCCAAAAATTGCGTTTCGGTTTTCCCTAACTGCATTGCGATGGCATCCTGCTCCGTGGCGGTACGTATTCTTTTTTCATAAAACTGGGATGACTTGCCATGGGCTTTGCTGGTTTCAACTATCCGTTTTTCATGTGTTGACTCCCAGTCGGTTTTGAGCTGATTGGTCAGGTTTCGCTTGCGCAATTGACCGAAATACAGCGTTTTATCCACTAAACTTCCTTCTTCGGCCAGGTGCTCTACGATTAGGAAATGCTCCAATAATCGGATGGTATAAGTGAAGATGATGGCTAATTGGGATTGCTGGTGGGGCTGGCCAGGGTTCAGTTTTTGATAAATGAACGTCCGCTCACATTTTTTGTCCGTGAAATTTGGGTAAATTTCGCTCAGGTACTCGGCCAAAGCCCTAACTTGCGTATGCTTGTTAAAGTAGGGGGAATTGGCAAACTCCACGAATCGGGTCATTTCTTTTCGGGAAAGTGACGCCAATTGGACAATCAGCGGGTTGTTTTTCATAAATATCAGATTGACTTTTGGAAAAATATCCAAAAGTAAATGCGGAATAATTTTTGATAAAATATTGATAATCAATTTTTTAAAAAAATATCTCCACAAATTTGTTCTGTAAAATATCCAAAAATAACTTAAAAAAGTATTTTTACTATAGCTAACCTCTAAGCACTTTTGTACTATCAAATTTTATCTAGCATGAAAAACATACTTTATTCCTTTTTTTTATTGGTTGGTTGTTGCTTCGGCGTATCTAAAGCCCAGGCTCAATGCCATATTTTCGACCTTGTGGCCACGCACGGAGATTGTATCAACGGTGAATTCTACGTCACCATCAATTTCACTTACAGCGGTGTTGGCAACGAAGGATTCCACATCCAAGGAAATGGCAATAATTATGGCAATTATGCTTTTTCTGCACTGCCTGTAACGCTGGGCCCTTTCGCTGGTAATGGCACGACCGTTTACGAATTCGTTGCGGTGGACAACCAGTTTGGCGACTGCCATGATTTTGATACAGTTGGCCCAGTTTCATGCCCAGGTGGCACTTGTTCCGTTACAGATTTCGTGGCTACACCCGGAGACTGCAACCCTGACGGGACATATCCATTGACACTCAATTTCAATTATGCCAACCCAGTCAATGGCAATTTTCATGTGGTTTACGAAGGGCAAAACCTTGGTAATTTCGCTTTGGCAAACCTGCCAATTACGCTTCCACATTTCAACGACAACGGCGAACCAAGCCAAGTCATTCAAGTCTGCCTTAACGATGCACCTGACTGCTGTGCTATTGATGAATTTACTTCACCTGGCTGTATCCCAGTCAATGCATGTGATATTTTTGACCTTGTAATTGAAACTGGTGACTGCAACTCCGATGGCACTTACCCAATCACTATCAATTTCGGCTACGTAAACCCTGGCAACAATTATTTTAATGTTATTTTTGGGGGCCAGACCATTGGGACCTATCTGCTTTCTAGCCTCCCAGTTACTATCCAGCATTTTGAAGATAACGGTTTGCCGACGCCGACAGTAAATGTCTGTATTAACGACGTACCAGATTGTTGTGCCCATTTAACCTTCACTGCTCCCGATTGCAATCCAACCGGAAGCTGCCATATTTGGGACGTTTTCGCAGAAGCACACCCCTGTAACAATGATGGCCAATTCCTGCTCGATGTCGAGTTCAACTACCAGAACACTGGTAGTCAAGGCTTTAAAATTCGGGCTGGAACGCAGTGGTATGGACCATTTGCCTACGGCGAACCGTTTTATACCATTGGGCCTCTCAACCCAGGCGTGGTTTATGAAATCGTCGTTCGGGACGTGCAAAATGAAACCTGTAAAGGCGTTTATGTTTTTGGCCCGGTAAATTGCAGCGGCGACTGCCATATTTACGACATGTCAGTTCAGGTGTCTGATTGCAATGCCGAAGGACAGTTTTTTGTCACCATTGATTTTCAGCACGAAAATACTGGCGACGATGGGTTCAAGATTTACGGCAACGGGAATGTTTATGGCTATTTTAGCTATAATGATTTGCCTGTGACAATTGGTCCGCTCACGAGCAGCAACGACCAGTTGGAGTTTGGTGCAGCAGACGTAAGCCATCCAGCCTGCCACGATTTTGCTGTTGCACAAGTCCCTGATTGTGACGGTGGCGGTGGCAACTGCCATGTTTTTGACTTGGTCGCAGACGTTCATCCTTGTTTGCCAAATGGCACTTTTTACGTCACACTGAACTTCCAGCATGAGAATACAAGCGGCTATTTTAAGGTCAAAGGAAATGGCATCACCTATGGTGTTTACAGTTACGATAACCTGCCAGTGGAAATTGGCCCGCTTGTAGGAAATGGTACTACGCCCTACGAGTTTGTTGCGGTTGATATTCACAACGAGGATTGCAAAGACGATATCAGCATTGGTACGATAAATTGTAACGGAACAGGCGACTGCGAAGTCCACGACCTAATCGTTGACCCAAGCGATTGCAACTCAGACGACTCCTACAACCTCTGGGTTTGGTTCCAAGTAGAAAATCCGGGCAACAATTTTTACGATGTGTATCACAACGGTGTATTCGTGAACTACTACCCATTGACACATATCCCGGTCACTTTGCCGCACTTGTTTGCCAACAATGAACCATTGCAAGAACTCAAAATCTGCATTAACGACAATCCTGATTGCTGCATAACCATCAATTATGAAGCGCCAAACTGTGACGGCTTGGTTTATCCTGGAGATGGCAACCGAGACAATATTTGTAACAACTTTGATATTTTGAACTTGGGCCTTGCTTTTGGTACAGAAGGGCCACATCGAGCAGTTCAAGGTTTCGAATGGACAGGTTTGGAGGCTCCAAACTGGAATCAAATTTTTGGCGACGGGGTGAACTTTAAAAACGCTGACTGTACTGGTAATGGCATTGTAGACTTGTTTGACCTTGCTGCTATCCACTTGAATTTTGGGGAAACGCACGGCAATCCAATGCCAATCGCCTTTGTGCAGGGCGGTGAAAGCGATCCTCCGCTTTATGTTGACTTGCCAGAAGCAAGTGCGCTGCAACCTGGAATGCAGTTCAGTGCACCAGTCATGCTCGGCACAATAGATGCCGCTTTGGAAAATGTGTACGGCCTTGCTTTTACCTTGAAGTTTGATCCAGAAATCATCAAGCCATCCAGCATTGACCTTCTGTACAATCCAAGCTGGCTCGGTGTTCAGGAGGTAAACCTGCTCACATTCG
>JAHEAS010000502.1 GCA_024642645.1 Saprospirales bacterium
GTTCAGGGTTGGGTCGTGATTTTTCAGGGCTGATTCCTCGATAGGGGTTCTCGCTGTTTCGATTTGGGTAACGGTGCCAGAGTTGGCCAACAGCGCCAATTGGTCTTTATTTATTTTCTTAATGATGAAAACAGGGCTGTTTGTTTGATGCCTGACTGGCCGTAAGTTGGCTAAATTGGACAACATAAAGCTGTTGAATGCAACTGTGTCACGGGCCAATACCTCAATATCGAAGGTATTGGCTAAAGATTTCGCCTTCATCTTTTCAAGCAGGGTGGGGGAAAGAGTAGATTGTTCACGTCCTTTTGTAACATGGTTCGGCCATTTGGTCTGTGCTTCCAGTGGGTACCAAATCAGCAGATAAAGAGGTATGAATAACAAAACGCTTCCATTCATGGCTGCAATTTAGGTTTTGGGAAAGTAGGAAAGTCAAGTTTTTAGATTGAAGGTTAAACTTGCATTGAGTTTAAATAGAATTTAAAATAAGCCTTTGACTTTTTATTTTCTAAAGGCCGCAAAATTGATAGTAATTAATTTTTAAATTTTGAAATATTGACAGTAGTCGGAATTATTCATCTTTTTTAAGGGTATTTCAAAGATGTATTTTTATCTATTCTGCAAAAGCCTAAATTTGTTTTGTTTTTACTTTTCTTCGTAAACAATTATTCATATCACTATTCATTTCTTCCATTTTGGCACAATGTAAAGCAGTGTGGCTAATGGTTAGTTCACTAACTACTTTTTAAACTTTTTAAATCTGATTCACATGAAACAGTTGAATTCGTATTTGGCTATTGCATTGTTTGCAGTTGTACTCTTGGCATCCTGCGCAAAAGACAACAAGGAAGTCGCCCAACAGGTGGTTTCACAAGAGGTCCTTCAAAAGATTGCTCACCTTGGATTTAGCACTAGCGATGTTCAAGTAATCGAAGAAGGCTTCCTCGTGGAAGGCGACATTATTTTGACCAGCAGCGATATGGACAACCTGCCTTCGGGCGAGCTTTTGAGGATAGCTGAGACGGAACAATACCGTACTACCAACTTGGTAACTGGGTTGCCCCGAGAAATTACCGTAAGCACCCAAGGAAATATCAACGCTGGGTTGTCAGCTGCGATTGATAATGCAATTGCCCGTTACAATGCTGAAAGCCTCCAGATTACTATGCTAAGGGTTTCAAGTGGCGGAGATATTGTGATTAAATTGGTGAATACTGGGCAGTATATCGCTTCCGCTGGATTTCCTGATGCTAATGGTAACCCTTATCCTGAAGTGAAATATGCAAAAAAGTATTCTACTGGTTACAGCGACGGCTTTATGACCACTGTCTTGGCGCATGAGATGGGCCATTGTATTGGCTTTCGTCACACCGACTACATGAACCGAAGTTATAGCTGTGGCACCGGTGGTAATGAAGGAGATTCAGGCGTAGGAGCTATCCTAATCCCTGGAACACCGAGCAATCCTGACCCTAATTCTTGGATGTTGGCCTGCTTGAGCGCTACCACCGATAGGCCTTTCAATGCAAATGACAAAACTGCACTGAGCTATCTATATTAAAAGGTAAGGTCTACCTGTCCGCAAGCAAGAAAAAGGCGTTGACTCGATTACATCGAACCAACGCCTTTTTCTTGTTTAAAACTCCACCGCCAATTCCTTGATTACTTGACCCCTATTTGTCAACCTTGCGTAGTATTTGCCTTTCTCCAACCCACTTATTTCAAACTCAAACCTAAACTTGTGGCTACCTCGCTTTTGGACCCTGTTCTTGAACAGTTGGTGCACTAGTTCCCCTGACTCATTGTACAAGCCAAAATCCACTTGCTTATCCGAAGCCAAGTCATAGTAAAATAACCCATTCATCGCAAATGCTTCCCGCCAATTGGCAGGCTGGCCGGGCAGCTGGCGGTCTTGTGGTGGGGATTGGTATTGAATATGGTATTCAGGCATTGGCTTACCCAGCATATCGGCCACAAACTTAGTGAGGATGGGGTCGCCAATGCCCTCCAGCCTGTCAGCGTCCGATACTGCCCAAACGGCATATTGGGCAGAGGGATGCTCGTACAATTTTTCATCATTGAGGTACTTTGCCATTTTGAGAAGGTTACCTTCGGCCATTTTGCCCAACCTGAAAGCGCTACCCTCCCCAGGCGAGCCATCACTGGCTTCGATGCAAAAACCGAATAACTTGCCTATTTTCGAAGCCCCTACTTCAACCAAGAAATTTTCCTCCTTGCTGACCATCAGGTTTTGAAGACTTGAATCTCCAGCTTCAAAAACCTGCCCAGCAGGAACTCTGACTTCCAATTTTTTCTTTGACTTATTGTGTAGGCGTAATTTGAGACATTCGCCATCATGCCCGCCATTTCCTTCGGCGGATACTGTAAGAAACCCTTTCTTAATGGCGTCAGCAATGTCAAAAACTTGTGCGTTAATCCTTATACTCAGTGTTAGGCAAAGGATTACTGTAAGCATGGTGTACCAAGCAGTTAATTTCGTCATGTTCAAATAAGATTTAGTGAATTTTAAGTCAAACGTGCTATCCGTCAAGATTATTGGATGTTTTGAAATTTCATTGGTTGGGGTCTTTGGCGAATAATTCCCTATCATTGCCTGCAAAATTGTATCCGGTAAGGGCAAAACAACTTCACACAAACCAGCGAATTGAATCTGACTACTAGGCTTCGCAGCGATGACAAAACTGTGCTCAAAGAACTCTTTGATGCACACTATAAGGCTGTTTGTGCTGCCATCCACCGAATTGTCGGAGAGCGAGGAGTAACAGAAGACCTTGCCCAACAGGTTTTCATCCGATTCTGGGAAAAGAGAAACCAAATCCAAATTGACACATCACCAGGAGCCTACCTTCACCGGATGGCTGTTAATGAATCACTTGCTTGGCTTCGGGCCAAAAAGAATCAACAGCCTGAGGAGATAACGTTTGCTACGCCGTTGCCTACCCAGTTGGACGGTGAAGTTATTTTACTCCATAATGAACTGTCTGACCAGATACATAGCGTGATAGACGCCTTGCCTCCTCGTTGCAGGACGGTATTCCAGCTTAGTCGGTTCGAAGAATTGAGCTATCAGGAAATTGCTGACCAAATGGGTATCTCAATAAAGACAGTTGAACATCAGATGGGCAAAGCGCTCAGGGTGCTCCGTGAACAGTTGAAGACTTTCCTTTCTTAAAAAATAGTTGATTCATTTCAGACCTCCTGTAATATACTACTGTGTGGAATGAATATATCTATCGGGAATTGGCGACTTGGTTCTTAAAGTCAAAATGATTTTAAAAAATCTTAAAAAATATTTGGGGATGACAACAACGCGGTTACCTTTGCGCCCGCTTAGAAAAGCAACTAAAGTTATCTAAGCGAAAGTTCAAGAATTAAAAGCATTGATAGAAGGCAAGAAAATCTAATTTTTTTCAAAAAAAGATTTGCCAGATTCAAACCGAATGCTATCTTTGCCGTCCCTTACGCAAAGGCGTTTAAAAAGGGCTTCAAAAAGACCTAAAAAATTGCAAATCATTTTATTTCGGTAGCCCAGTTTTGGGTAGAAAAAAAATGAGGCGCACAGGAGTTCATTGACACCGATGGAGGAAAGAATGTAGGTAAGGAAAAAGAGGGGAGAGAAGAAGTTTGACGGACCCGTCAACGATAGAGTTGTTAAGGTAGAATTATCTGTTGGTAAAAACATTGCCCTTCGGGGCAGAAGAACTTTACTACGGAGAGTTTGATC
>JAHEAS010000019.1 GCA_024642645.1 Saprospirales bacterium
GCTACGTGCCGTTTACGGCAACGAAAAGGTGACCTCCCGCAAGTACTCCGAACTCAAAGCTTACCTCTACGACTTGGTCATCAAGAGCTTGCAAGCCTACGACGACACTTCCTCGATAGATTATCGCCTCAAAAACCAACTGCTCGGCGTCCGCACCCTGTTCAAGCGCTCGCATTTTGAGGATTGCAAGGCGATATTGGCGAAGGTCAAAAAAACGGCCACCGATTACGAGGCGTTCAACGTGCTGATTGAAATTTTAGATTGGGAAAAACGCATCGCCTACGCCCAAACGGACATCTCGTTCCTCGACCGGGAAATGAAACGTATCACGAAAGAGGAGCAGGAATACCTTCAGAAACTCACCAATATTTCGGCCTACCGGAACATCTTTTTCCAAATCCTCGTCGGTATCCGAAAAGACGTTTCGAGGAGCAAAACACAGCGGGAGGAGTTCGCCGCCATGATGGAAAACCCGCTGATGAAAAGCGAGGCGGAGGCCCATTCCTTTACCGCCAAAGTGCTGTTTTACCGCATTTTATCCATCTACTATTTTTCTACTTCCAATTTTGAAACTTTCTATTCCTCCAGCAAAAACCTGATAAAACTGATGGAGCGAAACAAGCTCATGCTCAAGGAGGATGTCTCGGAATATATCTCGGCGCTCAACAACCATATCATTAGTTGCGGCAGGTTGAGCAAGGTGCAGGAAGTGCGGGAAACCTTGGACAAGCTGAACAAGGTGAAGCCCATCACCGCCGACGATGAGGTGAAAATCCATCGGCAATATTTCATGAACAAGTTCCGGCTTTGCATCAGCACGGGTGAGTTTGAAGAGGGTGGAAGGGAGTTGAAAAGACACCTGAAAGCCGCAGAAAAGTTTGACCAGCAATTGTTTATAAAAAACAGTTTTTACCTGCAATATTTCTGCATTTACTTTGGGAATGGTGATTTTCAACATGCCCTCGACAGCCTGAACGAATGGATAAGCCTAATGTCAGGCAGTGTTGAACGCAAAGACTTGCAGAGCCTTGCCCGTGTGCTGAACCTGATTATCCATTACGAATTGGGCAATAACATGTTGCTGGACAGCCTGTTGCGTTCGACCTATCGCTATTTGAACAAAGCAAACCGGCTTTCAGAATTTGAGCGGAAAATGATGAATTTCATTCGGGAGGCAGGCAAGCCTCATTCGAGGAAGGAAATGCAACAAATCCTCGAAACCTTAAAGCAAGATTTCGAGGAACTGTCACGCCAGCCGTCTTATGGCGTTTTCGATTTATTCGACATCATCGCCTGGCTGGAAAGTAAAATAAACGGAAAGCCGTACGCTGAAGTAGTAAAGGAAAGGTTTCAGCAGCAATCATTTGTGCTTGCTAACCGGGCCAAAGTTTAATTTCTGGTATGGACTGGTGGTCATGCCTTCTTCTCGAATTTCCACATCATCCCAGTTGATATAACCTACCGAACCGGTATCTGTGGGCACGTAGCTTTTGCCGCCTTTCACAGCATTGCTCTCCTGCTGAGTGAGCGAATTTTTCAGGAAATCGAGTAATGTTTTTGTAGTAGCCATATTACGAGTTTTTAAGTAGTTGTAAAGATAGAATATTACAAGGTGTAAAATACGGCTTCAGCCTATCGAGGCAAAACCAATATTTGCCAAAAGTCAGGATGCTGAAAGCTGTGATTTGGCTAATCTACCTTTTATACAAAGTTAAATTTGTTGGAGGAGGATGTCAAACGATGTTATCGGTTGCGTCGGACAGGCTGCAAAAAATCAATTCACTCATTTTCCAGGCCTAGGTCGAACCGCTTGCGCATCTCGTCCACTAGTGGGTTCACGGCCCGCATGGCATGGTACTTCTCGCTGTCGGTCAGCCGTTTGGGCTTGGCGGGGGCAGCATTGGAGCGGCTTGGGTCGAGTTTTATGGACAAAGCCAATAGTGGCGCATGCAGTTTTTTCCGAAGGAACTCCATCAGTTCCATCTCCTGCCGCACCGTGCTTTCTGCCAGCGCCGAGCCTACCGTCACAGTAATCTGCTCTGGGTCAATGCCAATATCGGCACCCCGGAGAATGGTTTTAACAGAGTCCTTGTCAATGGAATCGATGTAGGCTGCCCATGCTTCCTTCAAGTCTTCATCGGTGAGTTTTGCATCAGGAACAGGGCCTCCATTGGTCTCTGCCTCTTCTATTTCAGCGTGGATTTCCTTCAAGGACATCGAATTCAGGCCGCCAATGCCTGTTTTGCGAAGCGAAGAAACTGGCGCTGCCACCGGTTCTTTTACCAAGATGGCATCCTGTTTTGGCGGCAAAACTTCGGCGTAGCCGGGGGAAGGTATTTCGGTGTTTTGCGGAGCTTCTTTTTCCTCAATTTTTATTGGCGAAACTACAGGCTGCGGCGTTTTGGGTGGAGCCGGTGCTGGTATGACAGGCGCTGCCTGCTTGTTGGCAACTTCCTTTAGGTCAGGAGTTTTTTTTTCAGCCCCAGACTCGGCTGCCATTTTCACCGCTTGCCCTGCGTAGCACATTTTTATGAGATAAAGCTCGACGTGAAGCGGCTTTTGCCGAGCCATCTTGAAGTTGATGTCGCAGTCGTTGCAGAGGTTGAGGGCAGTGAGCAGGAACGAAGCAGGGGCAATGGCGGCTTGTTGGCGATAGCGTTCCCGCAGCGAGTCACCTACTTCGAGCAGGCGGAGCGTTTCGGCATCCTTGCACACAAGCAGGTTGCGGAGGTGCTCGGCGAGGCCGTTGATAAAATGGTCGCCTTCGAAGCCATTGCGCAGCACCGAATCAAAAATGAGCAGCACCTGCCGCAAGTCCTCCGTGAGCAGGGCATCGGTGATGCGAAAAAAATAGTCGTAGTCGAGGACGTTCAGGTTGGTGATGACGTCGTCGTAGGTAATTTTTTTGCCGGAAGCGCTGGTGATGCGGTCAAAAATCGAGAGTGCGTCCCGCAATGCGCCGTCCGCTTTTTGGGCGATGATGTGCAGGGCATCTCCCTCTGCTTCGATGCCCTCGGCGTCGCAGATTTTTTGCAAATGAGCTACCGTATCCTTTACCTGAATCCGTTTGAAGTCGAAAATCTGGCAGCGGCTGAGAATGGTCGGGATGATTTTGTGCTTCTCCGTGGTGGCGAGGATGAAGATGGCATAGCTCGGCGGCTCTTCCAGCGTTTTCAAAAAGGCGTTGAAGGCGCTCGCCGATAGCATGTGAACCTCGTCAATAATGAACACTTTGTATTTGCCTTGCTGTGGCTGGAAGCGCACTTGCTCCACGAGGGAGCGGATGTGCTCGACGCTGTTGTTGCTGGCGGCGTCGAGTTCCATGATGTTGAAAGATGCATTTTCGTTGAAGGCCCGGCAGCTCTCGCACTCGCCGCACGGCTCGAAATTGGCGGTCACGTTCTGGCAGTTGATGACCTTGGCGAGGATACGGGCACAGGTGGTTTTGCCCACGCCACGGGGGCCGCAGAACAGGAAGGCATGCGCCAAATGGTCGGTTTGCAGCGCTTTTTTTAGCGTTTGCGATACGTGCGCTTGCCCAACGACATCCTCGAAGTGGACAGGACGGTATTTTCTGGCGGAGACAACGAAAGCCATTTCTTAGTTTGCAGTTTACCCCCGTGGGGTTCGACAGTTTGTAGTTGGCAGTCAGGGCATAGGTAATTGTCCTTGATTGCCTTTTCCGAGCGGCACAAAGTTAGAAAAAATACAGCGGCGGCGGTCGAGTTCGCAGCCTTGGTTTGAGATTCTTTTTTTGTAAAATTAAAAACCCAAATTTTACCAAACTGTTAAGGTTGCGCCGCAAAAAACATGTATTGACACCTAAAGTGGTAACTTTGCCACTGTATTTCTACATTTTTTAAATAAATAAATCAACATGAAAAAAGTATTCCTGACACTCACAACCATTTTGGCAGTAGGCTTCCTAACCATGGCCACTGCTCAAATCAAGACGCCTGCTCCCAGCCCTGGCGCAAAAATCACACAGACCGTTGGCCTAACCGACATCACTGTGGAATACAGTCGCCCGAGCATGAAGGGCCGTACCATCTTTGGTGGCCTTGTGCCTTACGGCGAAATGTGGCGTACCGGTGCCAACAAGAACACAATGGTAACCTTTAGCGCCCCAGTGAATATCTCAGGCAAAGACCTTAAAGCTGGTACTTACTCTCTTTTCACCGTGCCTGGCCAAACGGAGTGGGAAATCATTTTCTACACAGACACAGAGAACTGGGGAACACCGGAAAAATGGGACGCAGCCAAGGAAGCTGTCCGCTTCAAAGCCAAAGCTGAAAAGATTGATTTTGGCATTGAGTCGTTCATGATTGACCTCGGCGACTTGACCAATGATGGCTGCGTCGTGGGTATTGGCTGGGAGAAAACTTGGGTTTCTTTCCCCATTAAGCTAACCACAGATGAGGTGGTTGCTGCCTCTATCAAGAAAACAATGGCTGGACCATCTGCGGATGACTACTACTCTGCGGGCCGCTACTATTTCGAGTCCGGCAAAGACCTGAAGCAAGCCTACGAGTGGCTGCACAAATCCAATGAAATGGACACCAAGTTTTGGAAACTACGCCAAGAGTCGTTGGTATTGGCTGCCATGGGCAAGCACAAAGAAGCCATTGCGACAGCAGAAAAATCAAAGGCCATGGCCGTTGAAGCTGGCAACAAGGACTACGAGCGTATGAACACGGAGTCCATCTCCGAGTGGAAGAAGAAGATGTAAATAGTTATGAGTTATGAGTTATGAGTTTGCAAAAATCTCATGGCTCATAACTCATCTCTCCAAAAACATCTCCTCCAATTCCTCCAAATCAAAAGACAAAAAACAATTGCGCCCGGCTGGGCTTTTGAAAGGCATTGCACAAGCAAAAAGCTGATCAATCAACTCCTGCATTTCACGCACTGAAAGTGAAGTTCCACGTTTTGTGGCGGCGCTCCGAGCCATGGAGCGGGCCAAATTTTCTTTCAAATCAAGGCTGAGTTCGATGTTGCGCTTGTACTGTTCAAGCAGCGTTTCGATGATTTTTACCTCGTTCTGCCCGCCCGTCAGGTCGGCGGGGATACCGTGGATGATGAAGCTATCCTTTCCAAACTCTTGAATATCGAAGCCAAGTTCGTTGATGGTGCTCATGATATCGCCAAAGATGGCGGCGTCGGCAGTGGGCAGGGTAAATGTCTTTGGGAAAAGTTCTTTTTGGGTGAAAACTTGTTTGCTTTCGAGTGCATCCAAATAACGCTCATAGAGGATGCGCTCATGCGCAGCCTGCTGGTCAATCAGGATAAAACCTGACTTTATATGGCTGACGATAAAACTCGATTGAACCTGGTACGGTTCCTTTTGATTTTTTGAAAATGAGCTGCCTGCATCGTCCAGTTCACCGGGAGCCGCCCAGTTGCTGCCGATGGTGATTGACTCCTCCGGGCTTTCGTTGGGCTCTGGGTTAGTGCTTTCACCCATTTCATCAATTGCCTGGTACAATTGCTGCCAGTTTCGGAGGTTCGACTCGTCACGTGGCGTAGAAGTAGGCCGCTCAAAGCCACCGCTTCTATCCATATGCTCCTGCTTGCGTGGCTGCGACATTTCCTCCTCAAAATCAGATGGTGGAGCAACAGAGAAAGGCAACCCGAAATTTTTCGTTGCAGAAAAACTGGTCTCGGCCTCAAAGTCCAGCTCTGGCATGATGCTATGCGAACCCAGTGCATGACGTACTGCTACCCGCAGGTAATTGTACACCAGCCGCTCGTCGTCGAACTTGATTTCCTGTTTCGTTGGGTGTACGTTGATGTCAATCCGGCTGGGGTCCATCTCCAGAAAAACCACGTAGAACGGGTAGGTTTCTTTCGGTAAAAGTTCCTCGTAGGCCGTCATCACGGCATGGTGCAAGTAGCCGCTTTTGATGAAGCGGTCGTTGACGAAGAACAATTGTTCGCCCCTTGTTTTCCTTGCAAATTCAGGCTTCCCAATAAACCCACCGATGCTCATCACATCGGTTTCTTCCTTCACCGGTACGAGCTTGGGGTTGAAATTATTGCCAAAAATACCGACAATGCGCTGGCGCAAATTGCCGGTAGGCAGATGGAAAACCTCCGTGCCATTGTTGTGGAGCGAAAAGAAAACATCCTCGTTGGCGAGCGCTATCCGCTGGAACTCGTCGAGGATATGCCGCATTTCAATCGGGTTGGATTTCAGAAAATTGCGGCGGGCTGGTACGTTGTAGAAAAGGTTTTTGATAGAAACATTTGAGCCTGGGCTACACTGGCAAGGCTCCTGTACGACCAATTTAGAGGCTTCGATGGCGATGCGAGTACCAAGTTCCTGATTGTGCGGGCGGGTGCGTAGTTCCACCTGCGAAACGGCAGCGATGGAGGCCATTGCCTCGCCCCGAAAGCCCATCGTACGGATAGCAAACAAGTCGCTCGCCTCCCTGATTTTTGAAGTGGCGTGGCGCTCGAAGCACATCCGTGCATCCGTCTCCGACATGCCGCAGCCGTCATCAATCACCTGAATCAATGCCTTTCCAGCGTCTTTTACGATGAGCTTTACACTCGTTGCACCAGCATCAATGGCATTTTCCATCAATTCTTTGACGACGGATGCTGGCCGCTGCACGACTTCGCCGGCGGCAATCTGATTGGCGATGGATTCTGGAAGGAGCTGAATGATGTCAGCCATGATTGGTATCTCCCGGTGGGTGTTTGCGTGCTTGTGTGCTTGCGTGCTTATGTGCCGGAAAGGCTTCTCGAAAACACATAAATACCCAAACACATAAACACCATCTTATTCAAAAAAATGAGCGAATCGGGGCAAATATACCTCAATTGCAACGAATGCGAGCACTGCTAGCACTGCAATGATGGCAAGCAGCATCATATTGGACCTTACCACTTTCTGTTGCCGCATTTTTTTGTCAGTCAAATAAGTACTTTGCCGACGCATGTTCCTTCTGATACGGGCTTTTAATGCTTCTGGGTTGTCGCCTTGTAGCTCCTCGGCTGCCTTGCGGCGCTCCTGCATTTCCTCCATTTTTTCATCGTAAAAACGAGGATGGTAGGAAAATCCTACAGGCTTCATAGGTTTGAAAAATCCGAAAAGTGCCATATTCTAAAGTTTTATGGTTGGATTGTTTTATTGCTGAATTGTTGCCGAAACTACCTCCTACACTGTCAAACAATTTAACAACCCTTCGTAAACAACATCGGTAGCCCGCTGCCAGTTGAATTTTGTGCGTTGCACCCGGCCATTTGCGACCAGTTTATTGCAAAGATGTTCATCCTCGCTGATTCGGCGCATGGCCTCAGCGATTTCTTCCACCTTCGTCGGGGCAACCAAAAGTGCAGCCTCGCCAGCCACTTCCGGCAGCGAAGATACGTTGGAAGTGACAATCGGCACCTCAGCGTGCATTGCTTCCAGTAGCGGCACACCGAACCCTTCAAACAGGGAGACGTACACCAGCGCCGCTGCTGCACCCATTAATTGCGACGAGTCCGCATCGGTCACGTAGCCCAGAAACCGGATGTCTGACTGGTGCTTCGCAACTTCAAAAGCGCTCTTTACCTCCCCCGCTTGCCAAGCGAACCGACCGGCTATGAGCAATTTGTGCGATGCCCCGGTGGTCGTTTTGAACTGGTCAAAAGCAGCGATGAGGCGGTGAACATTTTTCCTCGGATGAACAGCGCCGATATAGTAAAAATAAGGCTTTCCTTCTGAAAAAGCGTCTCTGGCATCCATTTTCTCAGCCATTTGCAAAGGAGAAAACATTTCTCGACAACCGTTTCCTGACACACTGATTTTGGCTGGCGCAATCCCGTACTGTTTTACCAGGTCAGCTTTTGTGAACTCACTTACAGCCACTATACGGCTGGCCCGTTGGTTGAACCTTTTGGTGAAAAACTGGTAATAGAGCCGCTGAAATAAAGATACTTGCCGGGGATAGTGAACATGGGCGAGGTCGTGGGTAACAAGCACGGTTCTCACATCCGTACTCAATGACATGAAATTATCCGGGGATAGAAAAACATCAATTCTGTGCTTTTTTAATGCTCGTCGTACGGACCACTCGAACCACCAAACAAATAATAAAGGATGCCTTGCAGGTGGAAACAGTACGATTGGGGTCACGTTTTTACTTAAAACAAAATCGCGGTCGAAAGGGCGGTCGAAAAAAAAAATAAACTCAAACTCCGGGTGCTGCGCAACCAGCCCCTTGGCCACTTCATGGGTAAATAGGCCAATGCCTTCCAGCCTGTCTTTTAGCAAAAAGCGTGTGTTGATGGCAATTCTCATTCAAAATCATTTCTTCCTGAAAAGCCCGACAACGAACAACAAGACGATGGCGCCTGCTGCCGAGGTCAGGATGGTGCTGATGGTGCCGCTGCCCAAAGAAATGCCCAGCTTACCAAACAGCCAGAATCCAATAAAACCACCAACGATACCGATGATGATGTTGCCGATGAGGCCAAAGCCGTAGCCCTTGAAAAGTGTACCAGCCAACCAGCCCGACACAGCACCAATGATGAGGGTGTAAAGCAAATCCATAGTTGATGTTTTTAATTGGTTTGAAAATTTTGATAAAACTAAGGAATAACTTGTGCTTTTTTGCACCACTGAATCATACTTCATGCAAATCATCGAAAAATACTTCCCCGACCTTTCCGACGAGCAGCGCAAGCACTTCGCCTCACTTGAGGGACTTTACCGCGATTGGAATGCCAAGGTCAACCTCGTTTCCAGAAAGGATATTGACAACCTATACGAACGACATGTACTCCATTCGCTGGCTATTGCCAAGGTACTGCGCTTCAACGCCGGAGCCGAAATCCTTGACGTAGGAACTGGGGGAGGCTTCCCGGGTATTCCGTTGGCCATCTTGATGCCAGAGGTGCGTTTTCATTTGATTGACGGAACGTTAAAAAAAATCAAAGTGGTGCAAGATGTCATTGAACAGCTTGGCCTCGAAAATGCAAAAGCGCAGCAAATACGAGCAGAAGAATTAAAGGGTCAATACGATTTTGTGGTGACGAGGGCTGTGGCGGAACTGAACATGCTCCGGCTTTGGACGGCACAGCGCTTGTTCAAAACCAAAGAATCCCATTCGATGCCGAACGGTCTGATAGCCCTAAAAGGTGGTAATATTCGTGCTGAAATCAAGGCCCTGCCCAAGGGCGAGTACACGGAAACTTATCCAGTTTCCGATTATTTTGAAGAAGAATATTTTAAGGAAAAATTTGTGGTTTACTTGCAAGCGTAAGCTTGATAAGTGTGTTGATACCATGGTCTTTCAAAAAAAAATGGCCGGACGTTTTTTAAGCGTCCGGCCAATCTTTATACTTGAGATACCAATGATTAATCGTCGCTTCCGCCATCGTCATCACTATCCGTTCCGGCGGTAGCAGGTATTTTGACTTGGTTTGAGGTGATTTTTTCCTTGATTTTCAGTTCAATTTCCTTGGCTACTTCCGGATTGTCCGAAAGGAACTGCTTGGCTGCATCACGGCCTTGGGCAATCTTGGCGCCATCATAGGCATACCATGCGCCGCTTTTACTGATGATGTCGAAATCAACGCCCATGTCCACAATCTCTCCGACCTTGGAAATGCCTTCTCCGAAAGTAATATCGAACTCGGCAGTGCGGAAAGGTGGGGCGACCTTGTTTTTTACCACTTTTACCTTCACGTGGTTGCCTGTCACGTTGCCTTCCTTGTCCTTGATGGCTTGCCCGTTCCGGCGAATGTCAAGGCGGATAGATGCGTAAAACTTGAGGGCGTTGCCGCCAGTCGTGGTCTCCGGGTTGCCGAACATCACGCCAATTTTTTCCCGCAACTGGTTAATGAAGATGCAAGTACAGCCTGTGCGACCAATCGCACCTGTCAACTTCCGCATGGCCTGCGACATGAGTCGGGCTTGGAGACCCATCTTTGAGTCACCCATCTCTCCTTCTATCTCGCTCCTTGGCACAAGTGCTGCCACAGAGTCAATCACAATGATGTCTATCGCACCTGAACGGATAAGGTTCTCCGTAATTTCGAGGGCTTGCTCACCATTGTCTGGCTGGGAGATAAGCAGGTTCTCCGTATCCACGCCGAGTGCTTCTGCATAGGCACGGTCAAAGGCATGCTCAGCATCAACAAAGGCTGCGATACCACCCGCTTTTTGGCACTCTGCAATGGAGTGGATGGCCAGCGTGGTTTTACCTGAAGATTCTGGGCCGTATATTTCAATGATTCGACCACGGGGGAAGCCCCCGACACCGAGCGCAATGTCAAGCCCGAGAGAGCCGGTGGAGATGGTCTCTACATCAAGCACTTGTTTATCACCGAGGCGCATGACAGTACCCTTTCCGTAGGTCTTGTCAATCCGGTCAATGGCTAGACCAAGCGCTTTGAGTTTTGATTCTTTGTCCTGAAACATGTATTCTGGTTTGAAATTGATAGAAATTGTTTTAAACAACAACGCAAATCTAAAACATTTTAATTTTAAAACAAATTATTTAAAAAAAGAAAAACATTTTTTTTGAACAGGAGGCGAAAACCGAGGCATTGGTAAGCAGTAAGCTCGGTTCTAGTCAGTTTAGAATGGGAATTCGGGAGGAAAGGTAGGTTGAATTCAGGAGATTGAGAAATCGAAATTCGAAGATTTACGAAAGTAAATTGGAAATTTTTAAAACAGAAAAGCCCTTCAGGCGGAGGGGGCCATGAAGGGCTTTCGGTGGTCTGCCACAGTTGCTCAGTGCATTGGGTTCAATGCCGTTTGCTCGCTATAGCGCAGTACGTTTTGGAGGGCGGAGGGCCGGGGGCTGAATTTGGCTTTTGGCAGTTGGAGGTAGCTCTGGTAAAGCTCCTGATATTCTTCCATCAGGAGTGGGTCTTCGCTTAGGGTCTCGGCGATATCGAGGGTTTCGACTGCCGATGTCTCCCGATAAATGAAGCGAATCAAGTCTAGTTGTGTATAGTATTGTTTCATTCAAATAAATAATGGTTAGTTAAAAGTGCATTGGTTCGAAAATCGCCTATAAAACTACCCCCTACTTTTAATTATTGTTTTTAGGTCAAAAAAATCGAAAAAATCGGTCAAAAAAATGTCAACTCCATTCAATACCTCCATCGGCTAGTGATTCATACAAAGTTTTTGTTTGTAGAATGGTATTTTCAATGTTGAAATTATCCAGAATGTGTTGCCTAGCTGCCCTGCCAAACCGCTCCCCAAGCTCCCTATCGTGGTACAGCCGCTGGATAGCCATGGCAATAGCTTTCGTGTCGCCCGGTGGCACCACCAGCCCGCACTGCTCGTGCACCACCAATTCCCGATTGCCAGGGATGTCGGTGATGATGGGTGCGATGCCCAACGACATCGCCTCGATGACCGCCTTGGTCGTTGCCTCACCCTTAATTGACGACAGTACGAACACATCACTTGCTGCCACCAGCTCAAGCACATCGGTTCGGTAGCCCAGCAGGTGAATCTTTTCTTGGTTAGGACTATTCTTTATTAATGTTCGACCTTCGCCAACATCCATATCATTCCCTACCAAAATAAGATGTATCGGTAAGGATTCAGGGAGAAAATGTGTTGCTTCAAGCAAGTATCGAATCCCTTTCATTGGGCGGTTATTGGCTACGCAAATAATTCGAAAAGCGTCATTCGGAATACCCCCCAAAGTTTCAATGTTGGTTGCTTTAATAGTAGAGTACCATGCCTTGTCGTGCCCTTTATGGATTGTCACGGCTTTTTCTTTATTCGAAAACAACTGCCGCTGCAGAAAATCCTGAGTGGATTTTGCAATACAAACAACCTTATCCACCCTCGGGTGCAAGTATTTCAAGTAGGCCGTAGGGTCATACCAATGAATATTTCCAGTGTAGCCACGGTACAGCACCACCTTCACTGGCAACCCTTTCGCCGCCCGAAGACCGTTGATGATGGCTCGGCTGTTAAACAACTGCATCACATCATATTGCCCAGCGAGCAACTCTTGCCTAATTCGTTCTTTTTCTTTGCTGTCAAACTTCTTTACAGGATGGAAGTCAATGACCCGGATGCCTGCCTGCCTGAACCGCTCAACATAAAATGCATCACCAAAAGTCATAATTGTAACCTCAACACCAGCCCCTTGAAGACCGATGAAAAGCTCTGCCTCGGGACGCACTGACTGCGTCTCCCGATAATCGCTGATAACTAAAACTTTGATAGCCATTTTCTGTGTGAAATTAATGGGTCCCCACCCGTTCCAACTCCCGCTCAAAATCCAAAAAAGGAAACTCCGCCGAGAGTTGCTTGATGGTCTCTACCTGCTTTTTTACAAAACGCTGATGTTCAATTGATTGGGGATGAAAGGGCCGATGTGCCAGCGCTGTCAGCACCCTTTCTATGCGTTCGCACAGCACTTTGGTTTTATCCACAAAATATGCACCCTCAAAATACTGCCAGATGTAATCGGTGGCCAATTGGTTAGGATGCGACAGGTCCTCGGCGTAAAATCGGTAGTCCCGGAGGTCATCGAGGAGTAATTCATAAGCTGGGAAGTAATGAAGGTAGGGTAGTTGTTGGCAGATTTCATCCAAGGCAAGCAGCAGGGTAGCCTTGCTCCGCTGATTTTCTGAAAGCCCGTCACGCAAGTGCCGCACAGGGCTGACAGTGGCGATGATTTCAAGCTCGGGCAGTTCGGCTTTTAATTTTTCAAAAACTGGCGAAAGCGCTGCCACTACTTCGCCCACCCCCAGTCGCCGCCGCTCAAAGTCCCCAGCCGAAAATTTGTGGCAATTGGCCACTACCTCGCCCGTTTTTTTCAACACAAAAACATGCGCTGTACCCAGTGTGACGATGAGGCGACTGGTATTTTGCAAAAAACCTTTTGCCGCAGAAAAAGATTGGTTGATGCCTTCGAGAACCACAGATTTATCGGGGTTGGAAAATCTGCCGTGGTGCTCGTAACTGTGCCAAAGCCCTTGGTGCGCCACCAAATCTGCCTCGCTGAACTGGCTGTCAGAACGAAGTCGTAGCAGCGTTTTAGCCACCGAAATCGGGTTGAAAACAATACCAAATGGATTGACCAGCACGGGAAATTTAAGTCGCTCCAGCCGCCCGCCCATTTGCTCCGCAAAGCAAGAGCCGAGGCAAAGCACCCGGTCGGTATGCGAAATACTGACCTCGCTTTTAAAGGAAGGAAATGCCGTTCGGAAGGTCATTTGTTGGAGGATTTGAAGATTTGAGGATTCGAGTAAGCTCCAATCGAATCTTCAAACCCTCATCTTCTGTTAGCAAACTTAAGTTTGTAGTCGGCCTTGCACTGGCCAATGCGTATTTTGTCGAGTTTGCGCTTGATGAGCTGTTTTTTGATGGGCTTGAGTAGCTCTGTGAAAAGCACGCCCTCGGTGTGGTCGTATTCATGCTGCACCACCCTGGCATTCAGGCTGTCGAAAGTTTCCTCGTGCTCCACAAAGTTTTCATCAAAATAGCGCAAGCGGATAATTTCGGGCCTGTCCACATCGCCACGGATGTCAGGGATGCTGAGGCAGCCCTCTTCGAAAGTCCACTCCTTGCCCGTCTCCTCAATTTTTTGCGCATTGATGAAGACCTTTTTGATGGGCACGTATTTCAGTGGCTCTTTCTCTTCTTTTTCATCCGTTTCCTCCTCCTCGTGCGGGTGAGTGTCCACAACAAAAAGGCGAATACCGAGCCCAACCTGCGGTGCGGCAATGCCCACACCATCTGCTTGGTACATGGTCTCCCACATATCCTCAATGAGCTTTTTCAGTTCCGGGTAGTCCGGCGTTATTTCTTCGGCAACCTTTTTCAAAACGGGCTGGCCGTATGCGTAAATTGGCAATATCATGTTTGACGATAGACGGTTGAAGTTAAACGGTAAATGGTAGTTTTTGGCAACTATTGCTGACCCACCGAATCACTGTTTATTAATAAATTCAAGTTGCGGATAATTTAAGACTTGATATGGTTGATGGAGTTTATGAGGTTGATAAGGGTTGATTTTACCCCCAAGCTGCTAAATATCAACCCTTATCAACTAAATCAACCCTTATCAACCAGCATCCGCAACTTAGGTTAATTAAACTCCGAACTCAATTAAGGAATCGACCGCAGCACCGTGAACCGGAGCAGCGTTTCGAGCGCAAGTAAAAACAGCGCCAA
>JAHEAS010000503.1 GCA_024642645.1 Saprospirales bacterium
AAAAAGCCATTGTTTCCTACGGAAGCGTTCAAATGGGTCTTTTGGAAAAAGGGCTTATCTGGATTTCGTTGGTAATTGCACTTGCCCCGATGCTTGGATTCTTGGGTACGGTAATCGGTATGGTTGAAGCATTCGACCGGATTGAGCAGGTAGGTGATATTTCTCCAACTATCGTTGCTGGTGGTATCAAAGTGGCCTTGTTAACAACTGTGTTTGGTCTTATTGTAGCCATCATTATGCAGATTTTTTACAATTACGCCGTTTCCAAAATTGATGGTATTACCAACAAAATGGAAGAGTCTTCTGTAACTTTGGTTGACATGCTGTTTGCCAACAACATTTTCAAAAGATAAAACAAATCTATATGTCTGCATATAATTTTCTATCCAGAAAAGGTGTTGCTGTAGCTTTTTTGGCCGTGGTTGTGATTTTTGTCATCGCCATTGTGCCTATCGTTACTGGCGTTTCAGCCTTTAACGAAATACCAACAGAACGCCAAGCCTTCTCACCAGAAGGTGGTATTTTCAAAACAGGAATATGGCTTTCAATAGCACTTTTGGTGCTAGCCGTAGTTACAACATTGTTTCTCAGTTTACTCCAAATTTTTTCAAATCCGAAGGCAGCTAAGAGAGGATTAATTTCCTTTGGTATCATTGCCGTTCTATTTGGATTATTTTACGCAATGACCAATACGGATGTATCTGGTTCTTTGGGTACAACTGTTGAAACTTTCAAAGTTTCTAATTCCATTTTTAAAATCATCAGTGGTGGTATTCAGCTTTCACTTTTGATGCTTGTAGGAGTTGTCGTAATTGTAGTCTTACTTGAAATATGGGGCTATTTTAAAAATCAATAACCATTATGGCAAAGAAACAAAGTAGACCAGCCGCTGAAATCAATGCCAGTTCTATGGCAGATATCGCCTTCTTGTTGCTGGTATTCTTCTTGGTTACAACAACTATTGATGTTGAACGAGGAATCACGGTTCGTCTCCCGGAATGGTCTGAAGAGCCACCAGAGAATATTCAGATTAACCAACGAAATGTCTTCTCCGTTTTGGTGAATGCCCAAAACCAACTCTTGGTTCGGGGTGAACCAGCAAACGTCGATGAATTGCGGGAAAGGGCCAAGGAGTTCATCATGAACCCGTTGAAAAAAGCTGACCTTGCTGAATTCCCGAATGCGGCAATCATATCATTGAAAAATGACCGTGGTACCAAGTACGGAACTTATATCGAGGTTTACAATGAGTTGAAAGCTGCCTACAATGAACTGTGGTATGAAGAAAGCCAAACTCAGTTTGGCGAGCACTATTCAGATGATTTACCAAAGGCAAAGAAAGACAAGATTAAAGCAAAAATACCTTTTGTTCTTTCAGAAGCAGAGGCTACGTCTTACGGTGAAGAGTCGAAGTAAATATTCCCTTTAATCACTACATTCACAGCCATTTAAACTTTACTGTTATGGGTAAATTTCAGAAAAAAAGAGGGGATACAGCACCAGCTATTTCTACTGCATCCCTCCCAGATATTGTGTTCATTCTTCTTTTCTTTTTCATGGTTATCACCAAGATGAGGGAAACAGAACTTAAGGTGAAAGTTCAAATGCCTTCTGCAACCGAATTGGAGAAACTTGAGCAAAAATCACTGGTGCACTATATCTATATTGGTCGACCAATGGAACGGTTCCAAGCTATTTATGGCACAGCGCCACGTATTCAGCTTGACGATTCCTTCAAGACAGTAGAAGACATTCCTCTCTTCGTTGAAAATCACAAGCAGACTGTGCAACCTGCCCTACGGCCTAGGATTACTTCTTCCCTTCGGGTTGATGGTGAAATTACAATGGGTATAGTTCAAGATGTGAAAACAAAACTTAGGAAGATTGGCCAACTTAAAGTTAACTATGCTGCTCGGCGTGGGGTAAACAAAAAGGCACAATAAGAATACGAGTTTGTTTTTATAAAAAAGGTCGTTACCTGCTCTAGCAAGTAACGACCTTTTTGTTTGTAGTATAATCCAGCGCTTCATCTTATCGAAGCCTATCCGCTGACCTAACCAATGTTTCATCCTTTTTGATGGCTCTTAATGCTAATGCTGAGAATATGATGTATAAAAAAGGCAGATAACCACCAAGTCCATCCTCCACAGCGGAAGTGCCAATTCCAGCCAAATCTTGCCAGAAAAGTATGACTGCCAATACTATCCCAAGGATATTTGAAACCAATGCTATCCTCCCAATTTTCATTTGAATTTGTCTGTTGTTGTAGAGGAAAATGGCGGCAATTGACAATGCTCCTGCCACTGCAAAAAGAATCAGCAGCCCAATATTGTCATTAATTGAATAAACTTTGTCCGAAAACAAGGTCGAAGATTGAACACCTTCATGCGTTGAAGCAAATGGCAACGCTAATACCCCTAATCCTGAGGCAGCTGCAAGCAATAAAAAAATGGATTGAATTCTTTGTATCATGTTTTATTTTGAATTTTAAGTGTTCCCTCAAGAAGTTTTGTTGAGACCAAATTATTGAACTCAAGAAACCCTCTTTCCTGTTTTATTGCAAATATAAATAGGCATTGAAGAGGTAAAGAGAAAGTGTGGTAACGAAAGGTTGAAAAAAAATCATTTTTGACAAAATATTCATAGTCACGTTACCCTACCCTGCCAATCCTCATCTTGACAACATAAACTAGCCTAATTTGGGTTCAAATCTAATTTTTTTCAAATAATCTTCTTTTTAACGACGTCACAGTTTTAGAGAAAACCATAAAAAATACCTTTTCTGAACCGACATATTTGTTGAATCGAACGGGAAAAAGGTCTCACACGGCAATAAAAATTAAGAACAATGAACACTTTCCGCAATCTCATCATCAGTTTTTCCTTCCTACTTAGCATTCAGCTTTTGGCACAAACTGAGAACGCTATTACCGACTTGAATTTCAAGTTGAAAATGATGGATGACAATGCCTCATGGGGGGTGTTTGTAGTTCCAGGAGAATCTATAACGCCAACCAAACGTTCGACTACCGGTGCTGGTCAAGTTACCATCGTTGCGCCAGCAGGGTTTGTTTACGCGGGGCTTGACAACATCAGCGGGACTTGGGTCGAGAATGCAAGGGTTGATGGCCCAATGGAAGCACCAGACAATGCCTATATATCGTTTGGCTTTGTTTCAGATGAACCACGCATCAAGTACTCTGCTGGCAAAGAGACACTTCTTTTCACTTTCATTCCAGAAGATACCAACCAAGAAATCAGCTTGATCGACAATATTAACGACCCATTTGCTGCACCCAATACCTACGGTTCTAACCCAGGCAACGACCTTGGTGTTATTGATTTCGGACACAAGGATGGCATGCTTGTCTACAACTACGGTTTTAACCTCAATTCAGACAACAAAAGAACCACCCCCATTTTTGCAAACAACAAATCAAACGAGACAAAAAAACATAGTGAGAAAGAATACAAAGTAATTCTGGCTTCTGAAAAAATAACCGTTCCAGGCAACTGATTCTTAATCCATTCAAATATTCGAAAATCATTACCTAGAATGGGGCGGAGCGCACAGCTTCGCCCCAACTTTTTTTTTAAAAATGTAATTGCATCGCCTCACCATAAATAACAAAAACTAGCCAAGTTTCAACGGTTTGCTTCCCAGTTTTCTTTTGCAGTGCCTGCTTCATTAAATGTAACGACGGGGCCAAGCCCTTAAAATACTTCTGCCTGTTTTTT
>JAHEAS010000020.1 GCA_024642645.1 Saprospirales bacterium
GGGCGCAAGACTGCGCTGCCAAGCGAATGCCCCGATGCCCGCAGTGAACGTCACCAATTCCACTAGGATGACCATCCAAATCAGGATGCCGCCTGGAGGATAGAAAAAGTTTTTGTGGCCAATTGGCTCCATAATCATTGTTCATTGATGCGGCGGTAAAGCACCGCCAGCGCCTGTACCAATTGGTCGGGGTGGGAGAGGATATTGTAGTGGTTTTGCCCGAACATCTGCGGCAGATAGTACCTCGCCACGCTCTCGATGGCCACGGCGTAGGTGCTGATGCGCCGTTCGTGCATCTCCCGCAGCGCCTGCCGCACGTCGGCGATGCCATACTGCCCCTCGTAGCGGTCGTAGTCGTTGGGCTTCCCATCGGAAATAAGGACGACCCATTTTCGGTTTGCGGGGTGGTTTTCAATCAAGGTCTTCGAGTGCCGGAGGGCAGGTCCGATGCGGGTATAACCCTGCGGCTGCACACTACCGAGGCGCTGCTTGCCATGCGTCCAGTCTTCTCCAAAGTTTTTCAGCGAGTGAAACGTGCAGCGGTTGCGAGTTTGGGAACAAAAACCGCTTACAGCAAAGTCAACGCTATATTCGTTCAGCGTCTCGCCAAAAAGGATGACTGCCTGTTTTTCTACGTCCAGTACCCGGTTGCCATCGGCATAGCTGTCCGTCGAAAGGCTCAGGTCAAGCAGGAACAAAATGGCGAGGTTTGGGTCTTTTTTACGGCTGGAGAGATAGATATTCTCTGAAGGGGTATGCCCGCTTTTCATGTCTGCGAACCAGTCCACGAGTGCGTCCATATCAATGCTTTCTCCGTCGGGCAGCTTTTTGACCTTTCGGCGTTGTTGGTGTATTTGGGCAAATTTTCGGCGCAATTGGTTCAGCGTTTTCTTGTTTTCTGAAAGGCATTTTTGGGCATAAACCAGATTACCACCCATTATTTTGCTCAAAAAAACCTTGCAATAATCGGGCTTATACTGCTTCTTGCCGAAATCCCATTCGGGATACGCCACGCAGGTCGTGCCATTGTCGACTTCTTCACTCTCGGCGATTTTCACGGAGCCACGGAACTCCGCCCGATAAACCGAGTGCGCCTGCTCGTCGGTTCGCACGAGGTGTTTGAGGTTGAGCTCATTGAGCGCATCGGCATGTTCGGCCAGTTCGTCGTCACCGTCGAAGCCCCGCCAGATGCCGTTGAACTCGTCGGCAGTTTCCACTTTTTCAAAATTGTGAGTCAGCATATAATCCTCCTGTGCCTTCTTGTCAACGGCGATGACCTCGACCTCCTCCACGGGCTTCGATGCAATTTCGGTGGTGGGGTTGTGAGGATTTGTTCCGGCAGTGTCGCCATCTGGCGAGGCGGTAGCGGCGGGCAGGTCGCTCAGCCCCTCGTTGACCATGTATTTGCCGAAAAGCCAAAAGTGTTCGGGATGGCTTTTCGGGTCGCTAGTTTGTGTTTCAAAATGCGGTTTTACTTCGTAAAAAAACTGCACCACGGCGGGGTACTCCTCTTCCATGATTTGCAAAACCTGCGGGCCAGTTTCCTCCGCTTTCCTTCGGGAATCTTCGAGGCTATGTGTGATGGTTTTGGTGTGCCAATTGAGGTTCTCCCGGCTTTGTATGCTCAAATATACGAGCCTGAAAAGGTAGAAATACAAGTTCTGTTCGACGGTGGAAAGTTTGGAAAAAGCGGCAGGCAGGTAAAAAATATCATCCTTCCAGCCGCCTTCGTTTTCGGCGGGCAGCACATCTATGTTTCTCCCGGTCAGCGCACGGGCTAGCAGCGTCAGCCGGGGGCTGATGGCATGTAACTTTACGGTTTGGGCAGTCTCCTCTTTTGAGTTGTTGGACTTCCATTTGTCGTAAAAGCCGATTATTTTCTTGAAAAGTATTTGGTCGAGTTCCATGTCGGTGATTGGTGACTGGTGATTGGTGATTGGGCGAACCAGTCACCAATCACTAATCACTGTTTTTCAAATCATCAAATCCGCCAAATCCTTCAGCGCCGTCAGGGTTTCATCATCGTCGGTGAGGGGCTGAATCATGCCTACCTCTACGGAGAGGCGCTTTGGCAGGCCGCTTTTTATGAGTTTGGCGGAGTCCACCACGAGGCGGGTCGAAACGGTTTCCATCAAACCCAATTCAGTGAGGTTCCTTATTTTGTTGGCAATGTTCACGAGCCGTTTGGCATCCGCATGCTCGACACCCGACTCGCTTTCCACGATTTCTTGCTCTACTTTTTCGTCGGGATAATTGAAGGCGAGCGAGACAAACCGCTGCCGAGTGGATGGTTTCAGCTCTTTGAAGCCCCGCTGGTAGCCAGGGTTGAACGAGGCAACGAGCAAGAAAGAATCCGCTGCCGCTATCTCTTCCGGCAATTTGTCCAAAAACAAATGCCGACGGTGGTCGGTCAGGGAGTGGATAGCCACGATGACGTCAGGGCGGGCCTCGGCGATTTCGTCCAGGTAAATGATGCAGCCATTGCGCACAGCAGTTGTGAGCGGCCCATCCTGCCAGATGGTCTCGTTACCCTTGAGGATGTAACGGCCGGTGAGGTCAATCGCTGAGGTCTCTTCGTGGCAGGCGACCGTGATGAGCGGGAGGTCAAGTTGGTGCGCCATGTACTCCACGAAGCGGGTCTTGCCAGTGCCGGTCGGCCCTTTCAGCAGCACCGCTAGTTTGTTTTCGTAGCAGTGGGTGAAGACCTCGACCTCTTTGCCAAATTGCCGGTAATAGGGTTGTTCCTTGATTTTCATTTTAAAAAAATAAAAGCAAAAAGGGCAAGGCAAATGCGCAAATATGGACACTTAACTAAACATGAAAAACAACCAATCATAATATGCCTCGCCCTTTTTGCTTGAGATTATGCAGGCTCCAATGCCTCGTCTGTCGGCCTGCCGTATTTAAAGAAATTGACCACGAACATGACAATGCCAGTAGTGAATAGCGTTGCCGCACCGATGAGCACAAGGAAGTGTACTTGCATCGCCTGTTGGGTGTCGATAAAGTCCATGCCCACTTTCCGTTCGAGATAGACTTGTGTCACGCCCGCCGCCGCAAAGGCAGTGGTCATGCCTATCATGCCAATGTTGGAGAGCCAGAAGGCGTAGCTGGCGCCCGGTGCGTTGTACAGTTTCCGACCCGTCAAAAGCGGTGCGGCGTAGGTAATCATGCCCAACACCAACATGCCATAAGCGCCCCAAAAGGCCAAGTGGCCGTGCATGGCGGTGACGAAAGTACCGTGCGTGTACAAGTTGACCGCTGGCAAAGTATGCGCTACCCCCAGCAATCCTGCGCCGACGAAAGACAAAATGGCGGTGCCGAGGGTCCAGTTCAGTGCCATGGTGTTGGGATGCCTTTTCTCGCCCTTTCGGTACATGGCGACAGCAAAGAGTGCCATTCCGAGGAAGGCCAGTGGCTCCATAGCAGAGAAAATGCCACCGATAAGTAGCCAGTATTTAGGCGTGCCGATATAGTAATAGTGGTGGCCAGTGCCGAGTACGCCGGAAATAAAGGTCAGGCCCACGATGACATACAGCCATTTTTCGATGACCTCCCGGTCAACGCCTGTCAACTTGATGAGCAAATAGGCGAGGATGCCGCCCATGATGAGTTCCCAAACGCCCTCCACCCAAAGGTGAACGACCCACCAACGGAAGAACGAGTCCATCGTTTGGTTGTCGAACCAAATCATGCCCGGTAAGTAAAGCAGCGCCGCAAACAGCAGGCCCATCGTGAGCACTAGGGATGTGGTGGTGCGTTTTTTACCCTTCCAGAGGGTCATGATGATGATGTAAAGGAAAAGCAGCACGTTGGCTACGACTAGGTAATCTAGCGGGCGGGGGATTTCGAGGAATTTGCGGCCTTCCCACCAGTTGAGGTGAAAGCCGATGACAGCCACGACGCCCACAATAGCGAGGCTCCAGAACTGCAATTTTGCCAACGGCACGGAAATTAGTTCGTGCTCCGCCTCGTCGGGGATGATGAAATAGGCAGCTCCCATGAAGCCGCTCAGAATCCAGACCACCAGCAGGTTTTTGTGTGTGGCGGTGGCGGCGTTGAACGGGATAATTTCGTGCAGCCCATCGTAACCCAAGTGGGCAAACGCCATGATGAAGCCGTAGGTGATTTGCAAAAGCAGCAGCACGCCACTAAGCGCAAAAAACCACCAGGCAACTTGTTGTGATTTATATTTCATTTTGAGTTGATTTTAGATTTGAAAAAAGAATCGAACGATGTCAAGATGATTTATTTGGCGGGGACAGGCACTTTGCTCTGCAAGTCCGGCTTGGGTGGAAAACCGTTGAGATCCATTTCTCCAATCCATTTCAAAAAGGCAATGACGTCTGAAGCATCCTGGTCGGACATGGCGTAGGCCACCATTTTCCTGCCCCGTGGCTGCCAAGGTTCTTTGACCGTCAGCACGGTCTTGATGTATGCCTCGCCCTTTCGTTCGTATGCCTTGGTGAGCTCGGGGGCATAGTAGGCGCCCTCGCCGAGTATAGTGTGGCAGCCCATACAGTTGTTTTTGTCGAATATTTGCTTGCCCCTCACCACTGCTTCGGTGAGATTTTCCTCGTGGGTTTGCTTGGGTACTTCTCTGGCCAGGGTATGCCAGGATAGTCCCAAAAAAATGAGGAAGAACACGACTGTCCCCCCTAGGAAAAAAGCCCTTGCCTGATTTTTCGATAGCATGACTTGTTGAGTTTGGTGAAAAAATGCGTTTAGAAAAAAAAGATGTTTTTATCTTTTATTTGCAAATAAAGGCAAGGGACTGACCCAGTTTTATGACAATTGTCAATGTGAGGGGGTGATTTCTTTCATTGAATGCCCCTTCTTGATTTTTAAGGAGATTGCTAGGGAATGGCATACAGCTTTTTTAACAAAACCTTATGGTGGGTTTTGATAAAAATCATCGATACACCATCGATACTTCCTGATTTTTGATTCTGTAAAAAAAAACTGTTCGTGAAACGCCAAGCATTGTCATATTCCCTCCTTTTCCTGTTTTTGTTCGTGACGCTGGTGTCGGGCCAGACGCAGGAAGAATTGACACGGCTGCCAATACTTTGGAAACACTACCAGACACATAAAGCTAAGGCTCCAATAAGTTTCCCTGAATACCTTCAGCTACACTACGGCAAAGACTTCGCCCAGCATAGCTTGGCACACGACCATTCTGGGTTGCCTATGAAAAGCGGCGACAACCATCTGCATGCTCCCGTACCCATTGACTTGCCCCGGTCTGTTGAAATGGTGCAGCAAGCCATTCTCATCGGCAACAAAACCGTAGTTTCTAAAGACCAAATCGTTCAACAATCCTTCCTTTACGACATCTGGCAGCCACCTCGGAACTGCTGATTTTGCCAGCTTCCACTACTTTCCTTTCAATTAAATAATGGGTAAAAATTCTTTGTGTGGGCTTCGCCCAACTCAACTAATTCGCCCAATTCAACAATAAAACAATGGACGCAACACATCTGCATCTCCTGCTCAACCATTTTCCCATTATCGGTACCGTATTGGGTGCCGGCGTGATGGCCTATGGCTATCTCACTTCCTCCGACCAAGTCAAAAAATCCGCCCTTTGGACTTGGTTTTTGATGGCCTTGGTGGCCATTCCCGTCTTCCTTACTGGAGAACCTGCCGAGGAGTCCATCGAGGGTATCGCTGGTGTTTCCGAAGGGCTAATCGAAGAACACGAGGAGGCTGCTACCGTGGCCATTTGGCTCATGGAGGCGCTCGGTTTGCTCTCGCTCGTGACGCTGGTTTTAGGTAAAACAAAAGAAAGTCTGTCCAAGCCGCTCGTGCTGGTATCGACGCTACTGGGGCTTGTTGTTTTTGGGGCAATGGCCCGCACGGGCTACCTCGGTGGGCAAATCCGGCACAGTGAAATCAGGAGTGGGGCAGCGGCGGCTGGCGCTGGTGGCGAGCATGGCGGGGAAGTAAACGGAGAGGCTGGCAAAGACGATGATGATTGACCAAACTTGGGGAAGGTGTCAGAAACATTTGCTTTGTGTGATATGTGTCATGGCATTGCAACTGAAGTTTTGACACCTTACCTTTCTTCAAAAACAATTTTATGAACTTACTTAATTTGATTACCGCCACAGAAAAAGGAGTAACCACCCAAAATGTCCTGAAAGACAAAGCATCGGCGACCCTTATTTCCATTCAAAAAGACGCCGTGCTGAAAGAGCACCAGAGCATGACCAACGCCATGCTCGTTCTGCTTTCTGGAAAGGCGGTTTACGAGGAAAAGGAAAGGACGGAGACCCTCTCGGCACCAATGGATTTTGTTCACATCCCGGCCCATGTGACGCACAAGTTGACGGGGCTGGAGGATGCACAGCTACTGCTAGTACAGTAACGATTTTATTGAATTATTCACCGCCGTTAGCCTTGGGTTAGCGGGATATTGGCTGCTAACCCACCACTATCGGCTCAATATATTTTGCCATGAAAAACAAGTTTTTAAAACCAGTTTGGATACTCGCACTCGTGATTGGTGCGGCATTTTTATTGACCAATTGCAAAAAAGACGACAAGTTCGCACAGAAGGATTTGCTGACCGTCAACATCACAGATGGCTATACAGATGTCAACTTGGTGAATTGTCAGTACAACCTCGATAATCTCCCGAAGGAGCCCCTCAGCGATGCTGAAAAAAACAGCATACTGTTCATGCGGGAAGAGGAGAAATTGGCTATGGACATTTATATGATGCTGCATGACACCTGGAACACCGCCCATGTTTTTCACAATATTTCGCAGAGCGAAATGACGCATACCGAAGCCATGTTGCAGCTCATCGTTAAGTACAACTTGACCGACCCAGTAGGTACGAACGGCACAGGCATTTTCGAGGATGCCAACTTGCAGGCACTGTACGACGACCTGCTAGCGCAAGGTGGAACCAACCTCATCGAAGCTCTAAAAGTGGGCGCTTTGGTAGAGGAAGTGGATATTCTCGACCTGAAAAATGCACTTGACGGCTTAGTGGACAATGAGGACGTCATCATGGTCTATGAAAACCTGATGGCTGCTTCACGGAACCACCTCCGGGCTTTTGTCAAAAAACTGGAGACGCAAGGCGTGACGTATGTGCCTGAGAAGTTGACACAGGCCGAATACGATGAAATCATTAATGGTGACTGGGAACACGGCCATCATGGAAATTGAGCCAATGGCTCCGTTGTTTTGAAACCTGAAGCCGCAATAGTCGGGGCCGTGCTGTTTTTCTGGTAAAATTGCACAGCTCCGGCTGTTGTTTCATCGAGGTATTTTACGAAGAAAACTTTCAAAATGCTTGCGGCGGTCATGTTTTTAGCAATGCTGTCCATCCCTCCTGCTGCCTATCTGACAGCGGCTGTAAGCAGCAAAAAATTAATGGCTGGCGGCAGGAAGTGTAATCCCAAATTGTCATTTTGGTCATATGGGTGAGTATGAATCGTCACCTGTTTCGCTGACAAAAATCATTCTCTGGCTTTTGTAACTGGACCAACTTTACCCCTTTATTTTTATTCTAATCCAAGCAAAATGGCAAAAAAGAAGAACATCGTTAGCGAAGTTGAAGCAATGAAGACCAGCATCAAACCCATGAGTGGTGGTGACGTAATAGGCGGCGAAACCCCCGTAGAAGCACGGGTAAAAACGGTGAACCGTAAAATCAGAAGGAAAATCAGCCATGAGGTGGTTGCTTTGAGTGACAAAATCAATTCAAATGAAAAAGACAAAAGGGCAGTAGCGGAAACCTACCTGAAAAATTTCCCGAAGGACGAACGTCAGATGCTTCTGAAAATACTGCTCGAAGAAAACGGTGAAAGAAAAGGAAGGAAGATACACCCCGACGAGGAGCTCGCACTGGACTGGCGAGGTGGCGGCTACCCTTATAAAAACCTTATGTCCCGCAAGAACTATGAGTTGCAGAAGTACAACCTTCAGGTCGAACTATTGAAACTACAGGCTTGGGCAAAAAAAACGGGCAGTCGTATCATTATTTTGTTTGAAGGAAGGGATGCTGCTGGGAAGGGTGGCACCATCAAGCGGATGATGGAGCACTTGAATCCCCGAGGCGCCCGTGTTGTGGCGCTCGAAAAACCGACGGAAGAAGAAAAGGGGCAATGGTACTTCCAGCGTTACATCCAGCACCTGCCTTCTTTCGGGGAAATCGTACTCTTCGACCGCTCTTGGTACAACCGGGCGGGCGTTGAAAACGTGATGGGTTTTTGCACCAAGGAAGAATACAACGAGTTCATGCGGCAGGTGCCGGAGTTCGAGCGGAACTTGGTGCGCAGTGGCATCATCCTCGTCAAATTTTGGTTTTCCGTAAGCCAAGACGAACAAAAGCGCCGCTTCAAGGACCGTGAAACGCACCCGCTGAAACAGTGGAAACTTTCGCCCATAGACAGAGCTTCCCTCGACAAATGGGACGAATACACCGATGCTAAGGAAAAGATGTTTTTCTACACCGACACCTCGGACTCTCCTTGGATTGTCGTCAAATCGAACTGCAAAAAGCGGGCACGCCTGAATGCCATGCGATATGTGCTGCACAAAGTGCCCTATTCTAAAAGGAAAATTAAACAGATTGGAAGGCTGGATCCCTTGATTGTTGGCCGCTCCAACGTGATATATGAGAAAGGTGAAAACCTGTTGATAAGCGAACAACTATTGTAGCGGGTGGGTAAACTGCTCATGCAAATAATCCCAAAAGCCAATTTTACCTTTATCAAATACCCGCCAATTGCGGCTCGCCTGCGATTTTGACAAACTATTTTGCCCATTGGGCAACCTTTCCAGCTGTGTTCTCCGAAAACACTCGTAAGTAGCCGGCATGGAAAGCACGAAACTGAACCAAATCATCGAAGGTTGTCGCCGCCGAGACCGGGTGTCACAACATGCGCTGTACGAACTGTACTACAGTTTTGCCCTGTCAGTAGGGCGGCGCTATGTAGCGACGACGGATGCTGGGCGAGAGGTCGTCAATGATGCTTTTTTTAGGGTTTTCACGAAAATAGAAAACTACGACTCGGCGCAGCCCTTTCAGGCTTGGCTCCGCAAGGTGGTGGTGTACAGCGCCATTGACCACTTCCGAAAGTACCAGCGAAGCAATTTGCCACTCGATGACCTCACTGTGGCCGAGCAAATTGCCCATGATGATGGCAACGATGTGCTCGACAAACTCTCTTCAGACGAACTGTTGGCTACGGTACAGCAACTACCACCATCGTACCGTTTGGCCATCAACATGTTCTCCATCGAAGGCTACGAGCACCACGAAATAGCAGCGATGCTCGGCATCTCGGTCGGTACCTCGAAATCGAACTTGTTCAAGGCTAGGGCAAAATTGAAAGAGTTGATGCAACAGCCCACACCTAAAATCAAAAACGCATGAAACAGCCAGACTTCTTTCGGCTTTTTTCTGAAAAAATGAAAGCTGCCACACCACCGCCGGACTTCAGTGGCGACGATTGGCAAGCACTCCAAACCCGCCTCGATGCGCACGACCGCAAGCGCTGGCGGGTGCTGCCACTGGGTTGGCTTGGGGCCCTAACGGGGCTGTTATTGCTCTCCAACCTCGGCTGGTTTTCCCTTTGGCAAAAAACCGACAATAAGGTGGCTGCGCTGCGCTCAGAACAGCTTTCCGAACCACAGAAGTCTATCATGATGAGAGACACCGTTTTTGAAAAAACCGTTGTTTATGAATACGATACGATTTACCGAACTGTAATCGTTAACCGCATGGAGACAAGCCGGGTTGGCCAAAATCTTGCTTCGCAAAACGAGCCGAACGGTACATTTTTTACCCAAAAAACAACCTCCGGAGGAACCGATACGCCCACTAGCCCAGCGTCTAACCCAACTGGTCAGAACGGCCAAGTTCAACCACCCAATCAAATAAACACAAACACTACCGCTGGTGCTGACGCCGCTCCGGGCAGTTCAACAGAGGCAAGCAGCCCAATTTTACCCAAAGAAAATGACTTATTTATTGGTGGAAACAACAAGCGACAGCCAGCGCCCGATGCGCTACCGAGCTTGGAAATGAGGGCGCTGCATTACCTCCTCCGTCAACCTGTATTATGGAAGAAGGAGGACTTTGCAATCGTTCCGGCGAAGGAAAACAAAACGTCATTTCCACTGATACCACGTTCGTTCGCAATAGGAATTGGAGCAGGCACGTTGTTGCCGAGGCAGTCTTCCATTACCAGTAGCAGTGAAAAGGCGGCCATATTTTCCGCCGAAATCGGCTTCTCCGACCATTTGGCACTCACGCTCGACGGCACTTATGCGGCGTTCAAGTTTAGGGGGTATGTAGAAGACCGAGGCTTGGGACTACCGGTTTTCGTTCCGCCTGTCGGCGAATATGATTTACGGTATTTCGAAACCCACGACGAGGCAAAAAGTATCCTTCAGCTCTCAGTAGGGATGCGGTGGTATTTTATGTTGAAAAGCAAGCTAAACCCCTGGCTAGGCGCTGGCTGGTCGGTGCAGTGGAACCCCGGCTACGAGCTGGAAGTGGAGTACACGGAACGGGGCACTGGCATTGAAAAAAGCAGGGAAGTGGGCGTTCCATCGTCGCAGAGCCCCTTGAACTACACAGGCTTCAACCTAGGCCTTCGCTATCAGTTGACGGAGCATTGGCAGTTGCAGACAGGTAGTTTCTGGGATTTCAAGGCTGACAGCCAACCGGGTATTGGCCGCTGGTGGGGCTGGCGGGCAGGGGTTGGATTTAGGTTTTGAAAATATTTTTTAAAAAAAAGATGACCAAGGCAACTCGCTCGGTCATTTCTTCCGAAAAGTACACAGGCCAATGATTTTTCACTCAATGGAGTTGAGGCAATCAATTTTTGGACAGACTTAATATATAATTCAAGTTGCGGATAATTTAAGACTTGAGCTGGTTGATGGAGTTTATTGGGTTGATAAGGGTTGATTTTACCCCCAAGCTTCTAAATATCAACCTTTATCAACTAAATCAACCCTTATCAACCAGCATCCGCAACTTATGGTTATAATAGACACCAGAGCGGGGTTGAGGGGGCTTGCACTACCAAACCAGTGCTCTGGCGCCAAGAAAATGGCTTCAACATCAGCCATTCATTAATTCAATTCGACATTTCATGAAATTATTCAAAATCCAAAAAAATGTGTGGCTGGCAGTTGCAGCACTGGGAGTGGTGTTGTTCGTCGCCGCCTGCAAAAAGGAGTACATCCAAAACGTCAATGATGTTTGTTTCCAACAAGAAGTACTGCCCATCTTTCAATCGAACTGCACACAGAGCGGCTGCCACAATTCCAGCAGCAGACAATCGGGTTATGATTTTAGCAACTACGAAGGCATCATGCGGGCCGTAAGTCCTAGCGACTACAAGGGCAGCACGGTTTACCAAATCACCACAACCCCATTCGGCATTATGCCACCTTCGCCGTACAACCGCCTGAGCGACGAGCAAATCACAACGATTGCGCTGTGGATAGACCAAGGCGCCAAGGATTTGCCCTGCCAGACCACGGCTTGTGATACCACCAACGTCACGTTCTCCAGCTCGGTGCTGCCGCTGCTTAACACCTACTGCAACGGCTGCCACGGTGGTAGCTCCCCTTCCGGTGACATCAACCTGACCAACTACAACGGTGCGAAAGCCAACGCCGTCAATGGCAAGTTGGTAGGCTCTGTGAAATGGGTTTCTAGCTATTCGGCCATGCCGCAAAACGCAAGCAAACTCTCATCCTGCAACATCGCCAAGCTAGAAAAATGGGTGGCGCTGGGAGCGAAGAATGATTGACGACCAATTTTTGACCAATGTTAAAATACCGTTTTTCGACGTCGTTTTTAAATAAAAAATCATGCAAAAGTCTGTATTTCAGCTAATTATGTGCTGCGCAATGTTGCTTTCAGCCGCCGTAGCACAGGCTCAGGAGCCCAGCCTCCTCGACGCTCTCGGCGAAGATGAAACCACTGACTACGCCACCAATGCCTTCAAAAGCTCACGGGTCATCAACAGCCAGAGCATGGAAATGATACACGAGGGTACGCTCGACTTCCGCATCCTGCACCGTTTCGGGCGGGTCAGCAATGGGTACTACCAGTTTTTTGGCCTTGACCAAGCAAACATGCGCCTCGCCTTCGACTATGGCATCACACCTAACCTGATGGTGGGTATTGGGCGCAGTACTTCCAAAAAAGAACTCGACGCCTTCGTTAAATACCGCATTCTCTGGCAGTCAACAGGTAAGCGCAATATGCCCATCTCCCTGCTCTGGGTCAGCGGAGCCACGATGAACGGCTTGAAAGACCCCGTGGGAAATCCTGAAGTATCGGCCACATTCTCCCGTAGGATGGGCTACTACCACGAACTGATTGTCGGTCGGAAATTCAGCGAGCGGTTCACCTTCCAATTGACACCGACGCTTGTTCACCGCAACATCGTGGCAAACAAATTGGTGGCCAATGACCAGTTTTCACTCGGCATTGGGGGGCGTTTCAAAGTGACGCAGCGCATGGCTATCGTCTGGGATTATGGCTACGTTTTTAATCGCTTCCCAGCCAATGCCAGCCACAACCCATTGTCCATCGGCGTTGATATCGAGACAGGTGGTCACGTATTCCAATTGCATTTCTCAAATGCGTTGGGTATGAATGAACGCGCTTATCTAACTGACGACAATGGTAACTGGGCCAAGGGTGAAATCCAGTTCGGCTTCAACCTTTCGAGGATTTTTCAAATCAAGAAAAGCAACTAATTTTTATGAAAAACATACGTCCCATCACCGTCTTGCTAGCCATGGAGGCATTGTTATTTGTCACGCTTTTTTCTTGCCAACGTGACCCGGTTTATATCGGTGAACTCATTACCGACCCAACGGATACCATCCCCGGCCCGATTGATACCACGCCAGTTGTCATCATCACCGACCCTTGCGACCCTGATTCTGTCTATTTTCAGGCACAGGTGCTGCCGATTTTGACCTCTAATTGCGCCATGTCTGGTTGCCACGATGTGGAGTCGCACAAAGAGGGTGTCATTTTGACCAGCTACGACAAAGTAAAGTCAACAGGCGGTGTCAACCTGAGCAACCCTTCCAACAGCAAGTTGTACAAGTCATTGAGCGAATCGGGTGAGGATAGAATGCCACCCCCACCAAGCGATGCTCTCACAGCGGATCAGAAAGCGTTGATACTCAAGTGGATTCAGCAAGGCGCACAGAACCTGACTTGCGACAGTGGCTGCGACACGACCAATGTGACGTACAGCGGTTCTGTAAAGCCGTTGCTCGATTTCAGATGCAAAGGATGCCACGGTGCCAACAACCCCGGCGGCGGCATCAAATTGACGAATTACGACGAGGCTAAAATCGTGGCACTGGACGGCAAGCTGCATGGCACTGTTAACCACGACCCCAACTATAAACCCATGCCCTATCCGGCGGGCAGCGCCAAAGTGCCGCAGTGTGAAATTGACGTGATTCGCATTTGGATTGAAGGTGGTGCGCAAAATAATTGATGCAACTTTAACCCTGCTCCGATGTTTTTGGTCTTATAAACCGCATCAGAGCGGGATTTTTTTCCAAAAACTAATCAGATGATTAGTTTTGCACCTCAAATGAAAAAAATAACTGCCACCATCCTTCTTTCACTTTTCCTGTTCAGTGCACTGCTGCCTGCTCAGGTGCGGGAGGATTTGGTGAAGTTTCCCGCCTTGCTTCAGCACTTTCAGGAGCACAAAGCGGAATCGCCCGGACTGACGTTTTTGGATTTTTACAAAATGCACTACGGCGAGGAATTTGCCAAGCACCAAGGCGACCACGACCACTCTAAACTGCCCGGCAAAGAAGCCTGCCACCATTTTCATGTACCTGCTCCTGCGGTGTTATCTTTAGCCATTTTAATGGTAAAACCCGTCTCAACAACTGCTCAAAATAAGTCAGTTTTCGCTGACCAATCCTATTCCTTTTCCCTTCCACAAGACATCTGGCAGCCGCCACGAACTGTCTGATTGCGGATTTTCGATTGCGGATTGCGGATTCACGTCGCATGGATTTTCATTTTGAGCTTAGTTCAAAATGTTGATAATTAGCGTTTTATCCCAATTCGTAGCATGAAATCCGCAT
>JAHEAS010000504.1 GCA_024642645.1 Saprospirales bacterium
TTTGCCGAGGTGCGTGGCCTTTCCGGTTCCGTTGATGTTCAAAGTGATGATACCTTCATTAAATCCAATGGTTTGCACCGTCGTTTTGAAATTGGCTTTAAATGGGACTTCATTGCTTCTTGTAGTGACGGCACCATCCGTTGTTGCCTGGTCTGTGGTGGCTTGCTCGGCCACTGTTTCGAGTTTTTCTTTTTGGCAACTGGACAGTACCAACAACAAAAGGGCAAGGGTAGAAATTAAATACTTCTTCATGATTCAAAAGGTTTAAAATGATTAAAAAATGGATAATAAAAGCCCTGTGTGTCTTGTGGTCAAGACACCCATGAGGTTTATTTTGGTGAAAAATTGCCACCGGTTTGTTTTAAAACCGTTGCAACTATCCTTTAATTTTTTCCAATAAAGTCAGCCACTCGTGTAAGCTGAAGCGGGAAAGTCTTCAGCAATGGCTGCACATCAAAAGTCTGATCGGTCTGGTCAAAAAGTTCTGCCGAGGACATTATCTCGCTCAAGCCGGGATGAAATGGTTTTAATAATTTTGACATAATCCGCAGCACCCCATTTGGCACATGGCTTATCTTGATGGTTTTTCCAGTTTTAGCTGCATATAAGTCCACAATATCATGACGGGATAGGTTGTCATGTCCGCCTATTTCATAAGTTTCATTGCGCCATAATGGATTTTTGAAACATAATACCATAAGTTGCGCCACGTCCTTGACGGATACAAAATTGGTCGGGTTCTCTCCCTTACCGAAAATGGTGGCCTTACCTTTTTGCAGGATGCTTTTCCCCAGCAATTCATGGATGTGCATTTCCATAAATGCCGACGCACGTATGATATTATATGCCATGCCCGACTGTTTCAAGTGCTGCTCTGCCTCCCATTTCCTCCGCAAAAAATCAATTTTATGGTCGGGCGATGCGCCAATGACGGAGGTGAAAATAAAATACTTTACGCCTGCTGCCACTGCGGCGTCCATCAAGGTTTTTTGGCCCACACCGTCTATTTTCTCGGAAGCATATTGCCCCCTGCCCAGCAAGGAATGTGCGGCGGAAATGACATTATCCATTCCTTTGCAGGCGCTGTTCAGTGAGGCTTTGTCGGTCAAATCGCCTTGTACGACCACGACGCCTGCCTCACGCAAATGGTTTGATTTTTCGGGGTTGCGGGTCAGCACATGGACGGCATAGCCATTTTTCAGGAATAGTTGCACCAGTTCTTTGCCCAATGTGCCAGTCCCGCCTACTATCAAAACTTGTTTCATTTGGTCTGAGATTATACGGGTTTGTTTAATGCGCCAAGCTGTTCAAACAATTCCATTTGGTCCATCATTGGCATAGCGCTGATAATCTTATCGCATAAGACTTGATATTTTATCATCATTGGCAATTCCACCTTTCGGAAAGTAGCAGGTATGCCATGTATTTCCCCCTTATGGGTTCCCCTGAATACTCCATGGGCGATAACATAATCGCCTTCTGCCGTCAAGTCTTCAACAAAAATGGTATAATCTGGGAAGGCACTTCTGAATGTAAGTACAGCCCTGATATAATTTTCATTGTCCGTGAATTTACGCATGGTCTCTTCGAGTTCTTCTGCCCCATCAGTTGCGCTAAGTGCAGTGCCATAGCGAAATATGAGGTTTTTGTTTTTTTCTGCTTTTTCTGAATTGTCCATGTCATAAATTTATGTGAACACTTGTTTTTTGGGAATTAAGTCGGCTTGCTTATTGCGCCCAGTTGTTCAAACAGTTCCATGTTGTCTGTCATCGGCCAAGCATTTATAATCCGGTCATTTACTACATGGTATTTGACCATTAATGGGAGCTCTACCTTTCTGAAAGTGGCAGGCACGCCAAAAATATCTCCCATATGCGTTCCTCTCATTAGGCCATGCGCAATTACAAAATCGCCTTCGGCAGTTATGTCTTCAATAAAAATCGAATAATCAGGAAAGGCGTTCCTAACTGTCATCACAGTTCGGACGTAGCCTTCGTTGTCAGTGAACTTTCGAATAGCTTCTTCATATTTTTCTACACCAACAATACTATTCAATGTTGTCGAATAACGGAGTATGAGTTTTTTGTTCCGTTCCGCTTTTTCCAAATTGTCCATGTCACTCACAAATTAATTAGAACAATAGGTATTTGGGAATTAAGTAGTCCAACGAAATTAGTTTAGGTTTGAAATTTTGACAAATCCATTGAATATTAATGCTTTGTGTCAACTCCTAACTCCTAACTACCTAAGTCGGTTTGCTTATTGCGCCCAGTTGTTCAAACAGTTCCATGTTGTCCTGCATCGGCCAAGCATTGACAATTTTGTCATTGACTACATGGTATTTTATCATCATGGGGTATTCTACCTTTCTGAATGTGGCAGGTACGCCAAATATCTCGCCCATGTGGGTTCCCCGCATAATACCATGAGCAATCACAAAATCGCCCTCGGCAGTTATGTCTTCAAAAAAAATCGAATAATCAGGAAAAGCATTTCTGAAGGTCACCACAGCCCGGATATAGTTTTCGTTGTCCGTGAACTTGCGCATGGTTTCTTCATATCCTTCCACCCCATCCGAAGTATTCATCGCTGTCGCATAGCGGAGTATGAATTTTTTATTTCGTTCTATTTTTTCCGAATTGTCCATGCTCCAATTGATTTGGGTATTCGATTCTTGAAATTAGACGGGCCTGTTCATGGCGCCCAATTGTTCAAACAATTCCATTTGGTCGTACATCGGCCAAGCGTTGATGATTTTATCGCCCACTACTTGGTATTTGACTACTACGGGGAATTCCACATGGCGATGAGTAGCGGGTATGCCGAACATTTCGGCCTTGTGGGTCCCCCTAAAAACGCCATGAACAATCACAAAATCACCTTCAGCGGTCATGTCTTCAATGAAAATTGAATAGTTTGGAAATGCACGCCTAAAGGCAAGTACAGCCTTGATATAGGCTTCGTTTTCCGTATAGGTACGAAGCGTTTGTTCATCCAAATTCTCATCCGCAACAGCTAATCCATACCGGAGAATGAATTTCTTATTTCGTTCTATTTTTTCCGAATCATTCATTTCATAGCCGTTTTTTAATAACACAAAGATGTTGTCCCTCCTGCCGTAGAGGTTATCAGCCATTGCCCAATATTTTTAATTATTGTTCCATCGCCGATTCGATTTACGCTATTGTTTCATTTTTTGAGTTTTTCGCCATTCCGTTGCCGATATTTTGAACTCAGACAGGAAACTACTGGAAAAATAGCTCAACTCGTTGAAGCCGACCCGCTCGGCCACTTCCCGAATCGGCAGCTCCGTGTTTTCCAGCAGTTCAGCCGCTTTCAACAGCCGGATGTGCCGGATATAGTTGGCCGCCGAATAGCCCGTCAACTGCTTCAGCTTCCTAAACAATTGTGTTTTGCTGATGCCCAAATTCCGCTCCAAGGCATTGGAATCAAAATCCGGGGAATTGAGGTGCTTGTGGATGCAATCAATAGCGTTTTGCAAAAAATCCGTGTCACTCCTTGACTTCGTGGCTTTCAGCTTGTCCTGTACAAAGGCGCTTCTCCCAAACTCCTCGAACCTGCTGACCACTTTGTTGTGGTAGAAGTCTGAGTTCAAAATGATGTCGTTGTTTTGGTTGGCAATATCGAGCTGCTGCCCGTTCAGCTCGGCCATCGGCTCGGTTGGCTCCGTATCAGGCGAGATGGGCCATTCAATAAAAATAA
>JAHEAS010000021.1 GCA_024642645.1 Saprospirales bacterium
GATTCAAAACAAAAAAATTCTATCGCCAGAATATGGTGGAGATGGTAAAGAAACTGGAAGATGCTCTCAAGCCAAAGACCCCATAGTAGCCTTCCCAGCTCATATGGCCCCCAATGACCTGGTATTTTACAATGGAAAAATGTTTCCTGAACAATACCAAAATGGAGCATTCATTGCCTTCCATGGCTCTTGGAACCGCTCTCCTCAAGAACAAAAAGGCTTTTTTGTAGTCTTTGTTCCGTTTTTGAATGGTAAAGTATCTGGGAAATGGGAAGCATTTGCTGATGGTTTTGCAGGTGTGAAGCCTGTCCCTTCTCCTGGTGATGCAAAGCACCGCCCTTGCGGGCTAGCAATTGGACCTGACGGAGCACTTTATGTTTCCGATTCTGTTGAAGGTAAAATCTGGAAGATTTTCCATGAATGATTGGCTCAAAAATTAAGTTCAGCTTAAATAAGAAAGGGTCTGGCAATGCAACCAGACCCTTTCTTATTTTCCAAAACTCCACAACTTAGGGTGGATGAGGCTTTAGAGTATTTAGGGGAAGGGCTTTGCATCCAATGCAATGGTTGGCTTGTTGATTCATGATGTTTTTGTTTGGGTAAAAAATGGATACGTGAAAATTGATAACTACTAAAATGCCTACTAAAATTTTATCGTCTATACGCTATCGGTCAGGCTAAAGGAAATGATTCTAATATTTGCTTATTCGCAGGTCAAAAACTTGATTATTGCTGTTCAATGTTGGTTGAATTTTTGTCTAAAAAGTCAGGGAGGCTGTCACCTTTGTCATCAATATCTGGAAGGCCATTAAAATGGCCAAAGCTGCCATCTCTGCAGATGGATTGGTATAGACTTAAGTCTTGACTAACAAATTCAGGGTGGCCGCTCCGGTCTAATTTATCACCTTGGGTATAAAGATGGCCAACTAGGCGGTCATCAAAACCATCCCTATTGCTGTCTATTATTTGGTTGAAGTCAAGGTTTATACCGGCTTCCAGACGGTCACTTATTCCGTCATTGTCACTGTCAGTATCCCAAAAGTTGGGAATTCCATCATTGTCTTGGTCTAGCAATATTGCTCCGAACTTGTGAAAACTTTCATATCGATACTTTCCATGAGAAGTCTCTATCTTAATTACCAACGGTTCGTTTTCGTACTCATCATGAAAGCCATTATTATTGTCGTCTTCCCATTCATCCCAATAGTCTAGAATCCCATCTCCGTCTTTATCTACCCCAGTTGCTTCAATCAAGTCTGGTATTCCATCTCCGTCACTATCACGGTCATGATGATTTGGTATGCCGTCACCGTCAATATCTGCAGTTGATTCGATGTCATCTGGAATACCATCATTATCATCATCCAGGTCATCTAAGTCCTTGACGCCATCCTTGTCAAAGTCAACCAGCGAATCGGATTCCTTTGATACGAGTTCAGTCTTGCAGCTATTCATTGTGTAGGACAAAAGAATTACGAATGGAATACAGAAAAATAGAAGAAATTTGAGCTTTGTGTTAGCTAGGTTAAACATAGATTTAAAAAAAAAGGGGTAATTGTTATTCAATTACAGGATAAAAAGTATCTTAGAAAACGTGATTCCACAGACCATAAATTGCATCTGTAGCTTCAAATAAATAAAGGTCAAAGCAAAGTGCTTTGATTGTGTAATTTGAATGGATTAGGAATCAGAAGTAAATGAGTGGAAGAAATACAGTCTAAATGGTGCAAAAATAATACCAAAAATCGTCAGTCATAGAGCGAACTATTGCAACATGATTTTGTTAGTTCAGGTGTTGTTTCTGTAAAAAGTGAAAAAAAATAACTAATATTCTAATACTGGAAAGCTGTTTACCGTTAAACAAACATAAAAACTGTTTTTAAAGCTGTGTAAAGCGTTAAGCCACTTTCCAAAAAACATCCCTGAAGGTATCAGGGTAAATTTATCTTAATAAATGAGAGCTTTAGTCATAACCCAGTCAATTACTCGCCGGGATGCAAAATCACTTGAAAAGTACATGACGGAGGTTTCCCGATATGATGTCCTTACACCTGAGCAGGAGGTCAACATGTTCAGAAAATACAAGGAAGGCAGCCTTGACGCCTTTCAAAAAATAGTTAATTGCAACCTCAAATTCGTTATTTCGGTAGCCAAACAGTACCAAAATTGCGGTTTATCACTAGGTGATTTGATTAATGAAGGTAATCTAGGCCTACTTAAAGCTGCTGAGCGATTCGATGAAACAAAAGGCTTCAAATTCATCTCCTATGCTGTTTGGTGGATACGCCAGAGCATTCTTCAGGCTATCGGCGAAAAATCGAGGGAAATCAGAGTCCCATTTAACCACCAATCCAATTTGATGCGCGTCATGCGCACACGTGATGACTTGATGCAGGTTTACGAACGTGAGCCCACACTCGAAGAAATCGCAGCAGTCGTTGAAATGACGCTCGATTCCGTTGAAAAATGCTTATCAACTAACAGTCGGTGCAGCTCTCTCGATGCCCCTTTAGGTGATGACGAGGACGTGGACTTGACTTATTTCATAGAGGACGATGCGATTCCTCGACCAGATGCAAAGGTTGTACAGCACGAATCGATGCAGAAGGAGGTAGAGATGCTCCTCAACAGCCTCCCAGAAAATGAAGCACAGGTTTTGTCTATGTTTTATGGCATTGGCCGTGACCGGGCTTACAGCCTCGATGAAATCAGCGAGATGCTGGGGGTTGGAAAGGAACGCATCCGCCAAATCAAATACAAGGGCCTTAAGAGCCTTCAATCCAAGGTGCAGCGGCATGGGCTCTATTTTAGTCTAAACTAGCCGTTGTATCAAGCGCTTTCATAAAGCGGTGGCATTTCTTGTGAATGTCACCGCTTTATTATTTGAAAAATTACTAGTGCTTTTTGGGTAACCCTTATCTTTGCCGCCGTTTCATAAACCACTATTTCGATGAAGAAAAAACTTAAAGTATTCAAGTTCGGCGGAGCTTCCGTCAAAGACGCAGCTGGAATAAAAAATGTAGCTGGTATCCTAAAAACCTATAAAGAAGACCCATTAATGATAGTTGTATCTGCTATGGGGAAAACAACGGATGCACTAGAACGTATCGTGGTTGCACATTCAAATAAAACTGGTGAATCAGGTATTTTGCTTGAAAACCTCCAAAAAGCACATTATGCTATCATGGCCGAGTTGTTCGAAGATGGGCATCCAGTTTTTGATGAGGTAAACGACACATTCGTTGCCCTAGAATGGGTGCTTGATGAAGAACCCCATCCGAACTATGATTTGCTGTATGACCAAATGGTTTCGGTAGGTGAATTAGTCTCTTCGAAAATTGTTGCTAACTACCTCAGTCACGTAGGCCTACCAACTCAATGGCTTGATGCTCGAGATGTGATATTGACGGACGATATTTACCGGGAAGGATGGGTGCAATGGGACGAAACCGTTGAGAACGCATTAAATATTGCGAAACCAATGGTGGAAAAGGGAGGATTCGTGCTTACTCAGGGTTTTATTGGTAGCACCAAAGAGAATTTCACTACCACCCTCGGTCGAGAAGGTTCTGACTATACTGCCGCAATTTTTTCCTATTGCCTTGATGCTGACAGCATGACTATCTGGAAGGATGTGCCCGGTGTGCTAACTGCCGATCCTCGAATCTTTGAAAACATAGCCAAGCTAGATCGCCTTAGCTACAAAGAAGCCATTGAAATGACTTATTACGGAGCAAAGGTTATTCACCCAAAGACCATTAAGCCACTTCAAAACAAGAGCATCCCGCTTTACGTGAAGTCGTTCTTGAACCCAGAGGCTACAGGTACATTCATCGGGCCAGATGTCGATGATCTTTACCCACCAATGGTAGCGCTTGAAAAAAACCAAGCTTTGCTCAACATCAGCACCCGAGACTTTTCTTTCGTTGCGGAGCATCACATGAGCCATATTTTTACAAAAATTGCCGAATTCCGGCTACAGGTAAATTTAATGCAAAATACCGCCATTAGCTTTGCTGTTTGTGTAAACAACGTGGACGATCGTGTGCACAAATTTGCTGAAAGCATCGAAAAAGACTTCAAAGTCGTGATTGACGATGACGGGTTAGAACTGACGACTGTCAGACATTACACACCACAAACGCTGGAAATGTTGCGAAGTGGAAAAATTATCCTTGTAGAAGAGCGAACCAAAAATACGGTTCAAATGGTTATGAAAGTTGTTCAAGAATTGAAACGAAAAGATTGAATTTGAACAGCGCTTATCAAATCGTATAACGACGAAAGCCGGAGGGTGTGCTACCCTGCCGGCTTTCATATTTTCGTAAATACAGAATGTAATCAATCATCAATATCTTCAACTCCAACAGTGGTTTTGTTCATCAAAAAAGCCTTGAGGAACCCATCCAAATCGCCATCCAAGACGGCGTCTGTTTGTGAAGTTTGATATCCCGTGCGGTGATCTTTAACCCGGCGGTCGTCCAATACGTAACTACGGATTTGACTTCCCCATTCGTTTTTCATCTTACCAGCCTCCACCTTATCCTTTTCTGCTTTTTGCTTTTCCAACTCACGTTCATAGAGTCGTGAACGGAGCATCTGTAGAGCCTTTTCCCGGTTTTGCATCTGCGAGCGCTCTTGTTGACATTCACATGCAATGCCGCTGGGTAAATGCCTTACGCGCACAGCTGACTCAGTTTTATTCACATGCTGCCCACCAGCACCACTTGCGCGAAAGGTGTCCCACTCTAAGTCGGCTGGATTGATTTCAATCTCTATGCGATCGTCAATCATCGGGTGGACAAAAACGGACGAAAACGATGTCATCCGCTTGCCCTGCGAGTTGAATGGGCTGACTCGAACGAGGCGATGAACGCCGTTTTCTCCCTTCAACATCCCGTAGGCATAATCGCCGTCGATTTCCAGTCCGACTGACTTTACGCCTGCTGTGTCTCCGGGTGTTTGCCATAGCTGTGAGGTTTTATAATCGTTGGCTTCGGCCCACATGACATACATCCGAGCCAACATCGATGTCCAATCACAAGCCTCTGTTCCACCAGCTCCAGCATTAATTTCAATGACTGCGCCAAGCTCATCCTCCTGTTGGTCCAACGTGGAGCGAAACTCAATTTCGTCAAGAGCAGCTTGGGCCTTGGCATACTGGGCATCCACTTCGGCTTCAGTAGCCTCACCTGCTTTTTGGAATTCCAATAAAACCTCAGCATCACCTACTTCCGTTTCAATAGCAGTGTATTGCTCGACCCATTTTTTATTGGTCTTGATGACCTTTAATACACTTTGGGCCTTGTCTGGATCTTCCCAAAAGTTAGGGTCACCAGTCAGTTCTTCTTTCTCCTTTATTTCTTGAAGTCGTTTAGCGACGTCAAAGATACCTCCTCAAAAGACCAAGCCGCTCTTTGAGCGTCATCAGTTGTTCACTGGTCATAGTTTTTATTTGTTTTAAAAATTAATCAAAAATCTAAAATAGAATTTGGACACTGGACAGCAGTCCTGATAATAAACGCTGTCCAGCGCCCACTACTTAAGAGTCCTAGTTCACTTTCTGAAGCTCAACATAGAACATTAACTCAGATTTGGCAGGAATCTTACCTGTTCCTTGGTCACCATAACCCAAATCAGAAGGGATAAAAAGAACAGCCTTTGCGCCCTCTTTGAGCAATGCAATGCCCTCATCCCAGCCTTTGATCACTTGGCCTTGACCAAGTGGGAAGCTAAATGCCTGACCACGCTTGAAAGAGTTGTCAAATTCTTCACCACTTGGAAGCATGCCGTAATACATTACGTCCACACTTTTACCTGGTGTGGCCTGCTTGCCAGTACCCTCTTCAATAACCAAGTACTTTAGGCCGGAGGCTGTAGATTTGATACTATCCTTGTTTTTACCAGCCTTGTAGTCCTTAATTATACCACCAAGCTGAGCGGCGATCGTTGCCTCTTGGCCTTTCATGGCATTTGCCTTATCATCACTTTCCTTACGCTGGTCAGTGATAAACTGGTCATACTGCGCTTTGTTTTTTACCTCTTCTAACACAATGGCATAAGTCAATTTCTTAGCATTTGCCAAGGCAGGTGATTTCCGCATGGCAGAGTCAATCGGAACTTCCACCGTAAGGCTGTCTCCAACTTTCATCAGAGCCAACACGTCAGCAACGGGATTGGCCTTGCCGACGCCTTTTTGATCGGCAGGAATCTGTGCAAGGTCAGGCACTACAATTGGTACCGTGCGGCCCATTTGGTAGGTGCTATTGACCAAAGAGTCATCTTGATAAACAGAAATGTTTACATAGCCGTAATCTCCAATTTTGGGAGAATCACCAGTAGCATTGGTATGCTTGATGTACTTGTAGCCGCTTGGGGAGGTTAATGCATTGTCACCACAAGCAAAAATGAATGCAGCAAAAGCTGCGAACAGAAGGAATGAAATATTTTTCATTGTTGAAAAAGTTGTCAGGCTGCCTTCCCGAAGGGAAATTTGGTACGGCGAACCTTACAGGTCATTGTTTAAAAGCGCTTCCTGATATTCAGGCAAAATTTGTTTGAACTTACTCACTGTTGGCCGCAGACCAATATAGGAATAACCGCCAGAGGCATTCTTGTGCCCTCCCCCCTTGAAGTGCTTCCTGGCTATTTCCTGTACTGAAAAATCGCCTTTAGACCGCAGCGATATTTTAGTAATGGTCGGCTGCTCGTGGATGAACGCCGCCATGATGATGTTTTTCATTTGAAGCAGAAAATTTACCAACCCTTCAGTGTCACCCCGGCTAATTTGAAATTTCTCATAGTCCTGCTTCGTAAGGGTAATGATGGCTGTGCGATATTCGTCCAGTACTTCCATTCGCTCGTTAAGTACAAGCCCAATCAATCGCAAGTGTTTTTCATCCATGCTGTTGAAAACCAAGTCTTGTATTTTAGTATCATCGGCGCCAAGCTCCACCAAATCAGCCACTAACCTAAACAGTTTTGGCGAGGTGGAATATTTGAAAGAACCTGTATCCGTCAAAATTCCAGTAAAAAGACACTCTGCAATGGTTTTATTGATTTTGCTTTTGTCTCCCAAAAGGTTGATAAAATCGAATACCAATTCACTGGTAGAGCTAACTGTTACATCGTGAAGGTCGTAATCATAAAACGGCTCAGGAAACAAGTGATGGTCGATCAAGATTTTCTTAGCCTTAAGTGGGGCAATGAGTTCGCCCATTTTGTCTATCCGCTCTAACGAATTGAAATCAAGGCAAAAAACGATATCCGGTTTCTCAAGCACCCGTTTGACTTCTTCCTGGTGAAGGTCGTAAATCAGGATTTGGTTTGCACCCGGCATCCAATTCAAAAAATTGGGTGATTCAGATGGCACAGCCACTTTAACCGTGTGCCCCAACATTTCAAGATAGTGCTTTAGACCAAGAGAAGAACCAATTGCATCTCCATCTGGGTTTCGGTGCGTCGTTATTACGATGTCCTTAGGTACCGCTAGCAGCGATTTTACTTCTTTGATATTTTCCATTCCTTGTTTGCCTCAAAAATTTGGCGGGCGAAGTTCCCAAAAAATGTAATTATTCCAAAATTAACCTCCCTATTTAAACCAAAAAGGAGGAAAAGTTTACTTTTGCGCCCGTTTTGAAACCTATGAGTGAAAAATTGAAGGATAGATTTGCCAAATCGCTTGCAATTCCATCCTAGAATGATTCACTCAACCAATCAATAAACTAAAATTTATCAACTATGGCTGGGAATAAAACCTTAACAATGATTAAACCGGATGGCGTTCGTGACGGCCACATCGGTGCTATTCTTAATGACATCACAGCTGCTGGATTTCGTATCGTAGCTCTGAAAATGACACAACTTACTCGTGCCAAAGCTGGCGAATTCTATGCTGTTCATGCTGAGCGCCCTTTTTATGGCGAATTGGTGGACTTCATGTCTTCAGGCCCAATTGTAGCGGCCATCCTTGAAAAAGACAATGCCGTTGCTGATTTCCGGGAGCTAATTGGAGCTACCAACCCAGCAAACGCTGCACCAGGCACCATCCGTGCAAAATACGCCAAGAGCATGGGAGAAAACGCAGTTCACGGCTCAGACTCTGACGAGAATGCAGCCATTGAAGGCGCTTTTCACTTCGCCGGTGTCGAGATGTTCTAAATCTTGCTAACACCATTGAAAAAGCCTCCTGTGTCAAAACACAGGAGGCTTTTCTTTTTGCACAAACGGCAGCCGATTACTTTCCAAGCATGCCGCCAGTCATTTCCTCAAATTCCTTCATGGTCATTTTTTGATAACCATCTGGTATGGCAAAAATGTCGTCAGGTAATTTGTTGGATACTTCAACGGCCTTGAAAACCATTTTCATTCCTTGTCCCGTGTCAATGATCATTTCCAAAGGATAGCCTTTCAAGCCAACTTTTTGAGCCTTTCCCTTGACACCAGTAGGTGGCTGTATCTTTTCGGTGATGTAATATTCCATTGCTACACCGTTGTCCATTTTTGCCACTGCCTTGTAGCAAGGATAACCTTGGATTTCTTTTTTGTCCTTCTCATCGTATTTCACTTCCATAATGTCATCCACATTCATCATGTTGTAGCTGCCAGAAAGGTCTTCTTCGCTTAGCCCAACAATCTGAATTTTTTGCCCCATCATGTCCATAAGAATAGCAGCATCTTTTGGATTATTTACAGGAACAATGGTCTGGATTTTCATCATGCCACCCATCATATTCATTTCCATCCGTTGCTTCACGTCAGAAAAATAAAAGTCCATGGTCGTTCCGCCGAGCATGGCCATTTCAGGAGACTCTTCAGCCCCATCAGCTGACATTTCAAACTTTACAACGCCTTCTTTGATTTTTTTCTGACCAAATACTGTCGATGAAAAAGCAAAGAGTGCTAGCATCAACAAACTAAGATTTAGGATTTTCTTCATTTTTAGAATTTTATGTGTGTAAATGCCCGGTTACGCCGGTTCGTTTTGCAAAGGTAATTTTAACGAGTAAATAGAGTGTTTTGCATTGGCAAATCCACAATAATTTCGTCAAGTAACTTTAATCAAACCCGCCACAAGTCAATATGTTTGATAAAGATTTTAGCAAGGTTCTCTGCGTCAGAGATAGCTCGGTGGTAAACTCCTGAAAACTCAAAACCCTCTAGCTCTACCACTTTTTTTAGTCCCTTGTAGGTGCGCCACCGCCTCAACTCGTGGTATTGACGCCTTATATTTAGGTGGAACGGTTCAATCCAATCCGTTTCAAGGTCGTGCAATTCAGAATCTTGAACCAGCATCTTTTTGTCAAAGGACCCCCATGAGCAGAATATGCAATCTTCCCCATCAAAAACGCCAGCCCATTCCTGAAAATCTTCAACAACATCCGGAAAAGTGTTTGCACGATTGATAGTAATTTGGTCAATTGTAGTCAATTGGTGGCAAAAAGGCGAAAGATTGGGGTGCAAAACTGGACGAACAAACTCGTTGAATGCTCCCTCCAACTCACCGAAAGGATTAATTTTCAAAGCGCCAATCTCAATTATCTCTTGTACCATTTCTGGTTGATTGCCTTCCCAGCAGGTTGCTTCCAAATCGTAAACTATATAGTTCATCGTGTTTTTGTACCGGTTTATTTTCAATGTAAATCGCCAACAATCAATGTCGAATAGAATCCACCTAGTTGAATATCAGGATTTTACCTAAACAATTCTATAAAACCTTTCTGTACGACATTGCTCTCGTTGTCTTTCCATTCCAAGATGTAGTAATAAGTTCCATCAGGAAGGTCAGTATCTGCACCCCAAGTGCCTGGCCAGTTGTTGCGATAGGTATTTGTTTCGTACACAAGGCTTCCCCAAATATTGTAAACCCAAACATGGTTGTCTGGGAAGTCTTCAATTTTGGCGATGTAAAAGAAATCATTTACACCGTCATTGTTGGGTGAAACGGCGGTAAAAACGGTTAGTTCGATACAATTCACTAAAATAGTGACCTGAGTTGTATCGCACCCGTTCGGATTACAGGCCACGTAGGTGAAGTTGTCGTAAAAATCGCAGTTCGATTCATTGGGAACGTAGGTGAAGGAATTGTCGAGATTTAGCACCACTGTCCCTACCGGTTCTTGCAATACATAAATATCATCTATTCCGCCATAGATGGTATCGTTTGCCAAAAAATCAATAACAACTGGAGTTCCTTTCAAAGTTGAGGTTGAGTCGGCACCAAGTGTGGGTGGGTCAAAGTAAGGTTTCACTAAAAAACAAAAATAACTGGTGTCGCAAAACCCCAATTCATCACAGAAAACGAGGCACGAGCTGTCCCGTCCGACTGTAATACCTTCATAATAAATACAGTCTCCTGTTTGGTTGATGGTCAGTTCAACATTGCCTGTGCGCTCACTTGGGCAGATTTCTTTGAGACTTCCATTGGCAAAATCGCCTGGCAATTCTGAAATATCAAGGCAATGCAACTTAGACTGACCCACAAAAATGGTGTCGCAAAAAGTATCAGGATAAGTCCTCCGGACAAAAATCTGTAATTCAACCAGGGCTACATTGCCAAAGGCATCCTCAAAACGAAAACAAGCGGAGTCTGCACCTACTGCATAGCCATTGTACAAAATGCAATTGCCTTGCACCGTAAAATTGACATTGTCTCCATTGTTCTCAGGGCAAATATCTACGACGCTAACCACAGGGGCAGGTAGCCAACCTTGTGGCAAACAAAAAGTGTCGGTCTCTAAGAGCAGAAAAACAGTATCTGCAAAAACACTACCTGGCACGACCGTGATGTTTAGAGTTATAGTATCACAGTTACCTGAATCGTCGCAAAGCTCGATGCACGCTGGTTCCGTCCCAACTCCCACAGCAAGGTATTCAACGCAAAAACCAATAGTGTCAAGCGTAAATTGAACGGAGCTGCCAACTACCGTCGGGCACAAGTTCTGAATGGAAGTTAAGGTTCCAGCTAGGTTAAGTTGGGTTTCGTCAAAGCAATATTGCCCAGTTTGTGTCAGTGTCAAGGTGTCAAAAATCCCGTTTGGAAACGGAGACGAAACCGAAATCAAAAGCATCGTTGTATCACAAAAACCAGCGGCGTCACAAGCAACAAGACAAGCTGTTTCCTGACCAAGCATATTGCCAGATATTACAAAGCAACTGTCGTTAAGCATTTGATAATCAACAAATTGCCCATCAGGACAAATATTATTGAGGGAAAATACTTGCCCAGAAAGTTCTGCTGAAGAAACACAAACAGTATCTGATTCTCCCAAAACCAAAAGAATTTGCACTGTATCGGTTGAAGTACATTTTACCGAAACAATCACCGTGTCAGTACAGCCAGCTATAGTGTCCGTACCTACCAATTGATGAACACCCGGAGTTACTTGAAGACTGAACCCGCCACTGCAGATAGAGTAGCCACCCAAGTAAGGATTGCCGTTATCGGTAAAAACAAAATTGGGCAAGGCTGAAGGCGCCATTGTTGCACAAACTAATCCAAAAGATTGGCAATCAGCGACTTGCAATTCAAGTTGTTGCTCCTCAAAAATTCCATCAGCACTAACTGGGACCTGAATTTGGACGGTATCAAATGTGGTTGTCCCGCAAGCTAATCGCTCAGTGGCCAACACGTACTTAAGCGTTTGACCCAAGTGATTTGCGGGGTCAATGGTCAAGGTTGGGTTAAGTACAGAAGGGTCGCTTAAATCGGCAATTGATGCAGGAGCAATGGCCGCCCAAGAATACTGATAGTTTGTGGTGTCGCAAACTACTCCTTCCCCAAGTGCACTAATGAAAGGATTTATGGCATCGCAAAAACTGCGGTCAGGACCTGCATTTTTGAATTGTGGGGTCGGCAAAGCAACAGTAAGTGAACTGCATCCACCAGTTCCTCCAGTTTCAATTTTTAGTAAAATCTGGCAGCCTTCATCTGCTTGCAATTGCAATAATTGGCTGAAAACCAAAGAAACGCTAGGAGTGATTGAGCCAGCAACTATTTGAGAAGCTAAAACCAATTCACTTGACTGAGCATTGCCATCACCATTTTCATCCCAAATAAAAAGGAGGTTGTAAGTATCCGAGGCAAGTGCAGTTTGACTTGACAAGTTGCCTTCTATGGTCACCTGCTCCCCTGCTCCATTGCAGACTGCGGTCGTCTCAGTAAAATTAATTTGGAAGGGAGCAACCCCGTTGTTTTGAAGGTTCAAGGTCGATGAAACGCTGCTACATGGCGCATTGTCATCCGGTGTCCAATTGGGAGGATAAGGATTGCAATTCCAGCCAGCTTTTGCCTTGATAGTCAAATCATCGCAGCTGGAAGTAGTAGCTGTAACTCGCAGCGTTAGGCATTGTCCCGCATTTACACCTGGCGTGTAAGCGAAGACATTTTGTCCAAAAGGCACCAAAGCCAATTGGATTGGATTGCCTGGGTTGGTGACATTGACGATGGAGGTTACCATTAACATGCCACTTGGGTCGTTCAAAGTTATCCAATTGACACCTGAATTCGATTGACCGGAAGTATTGCAAAGCTTCAAGTCCCATGTAGCAGTTCCACCAGTCAGCACTGCGATGGGCGATGCAACTGGAGCAAGGGTAAAACTAGGCGGCTGATTGTAAGCCACAGAACTTGTTGCTTGGTCAGTTTGTACGTTGACGCAATTACCACCCCCAATAAAATGGGCGTAGTAGCGGTCTGTGTAAGAAACAGAAGAATGAATGCCGTAAACGTTATTACCATTTGAACTGCCAAATGGGCTTTCACAGGTGGGCGCTAATTTCACCCTCAAATCAAAGGTGTAGTTTTGAACCACGTTCAGCGAAGGCACTCTGGCCAGCGTATCGAATTTCGCCACATAATGGCCATTTGGAAAATCTGACAGTGGGCGAATTGGAAAATAGTTACTCCCAAAGGTCGGATGACCAGGAATCGATACCTCCACCGCCCCTCCAGTGAAAGCGGAAAGCAGTCCAGGGTCAAAGTCGAATACCAAGGAATCTACTTTGGTTGCTGCCCGAAGCTCACTTCCAAAATAGGTCGAAAAGTCGTTATTCGGCACGAAAAGTCGCCAAGTCAATTTGCCCTCATTGCACCCAATTGGCAACCCGTTGAGCGAATTAGGAAAGTCGAAAATCACTTGGCTTTTTGCCAGCGTGAAAGTCTCTGAAAGAGTGTCGCAACTGAGTGCAGCACCATTTTGGATAGCGTATGCATGGGCCTTAAGGTTAGGTACCGCCTTGAACATCTGAGTTAACGGGCCATTAGCGTTCACTGAAAATTTACCAGAAAACCGCAGCGTATCTCCGGCTTGCAGGGTTAGGCCAAGGCCTGTGAGGCAATTGTTCAGATTAAAGTTCAACGTTTTCACCCCAAGCACAGCGTTAACGGACATTGCGGAAGGTAAAACCGAACAGTTGAAATTGTTGCCACCGACAGTAAACCTTGCTTGACCTTGCTCAAATTGGAAAATTTCGGCAGCTGAAATGGAATTGTCGGGGTTGCCGTAGCTGATTTTGAACCCAAGGCTGTCATTGACCATCGTGTTGGCGACAACAGCCATCAAGGAAATCTGCACGGAGTCGCAGCCCAAAGCCACTTTCTTGTTAGCCAAGCTAGGGTCAAAAGGCTGCGTGTAGTTTGGGTCGGCAAAGCCAAAAGTTGTTCTATTTGCCTGGAAATCAAGGATTTGAAGACCAGTTGTATTAGCAATTACTGGTTGAGGATTATCGGGAACAATGGTAGGCAAACCGCTTTGACCCCTGCTTTGCGCAGTGATAAGTTCAACAGCTGGAGGGTTTCCCAGTTTGACAAAAGGTTTTTTGAAATAAAAATCGTTCAGCCCAAGGGAAAAAATCACAGCGAAATAAAAAACTATCATCACAGGTCTATCCATCAAATAATCGATTCGAATTTTGATGGTTGAAAGGCTAAAACTGTACCATTAAGGTCAAAAACGTTTCGATTTGCACGGATGAGCTGTGTTGTTTACACTATTTAAGAATCACTCCTTTTTAACGGCTTCAATCCGATTGAGGAAAGCAGATGCGGTAGATTCTTCGACAGGTTGAATCTCGAAGGTTTC
>JAHEAS010000505.1 GCA_024642645.1 Saprospirales bacterium
CCAAGAAAGACCTAATGATTTTGGAAAAATCTGAGGAAAAATGGCCTGAGTTGGAAGCACTGGACATAGGTTCAATCTGTAAGCATCCAGAGGACTGCTTGGCTCATGCTGACCTCGTCATTCTTGCTGTGAAACCACAGGATTCTGCTGTACTTTTCGAAAAAATCCGCCCGATGGTAGACCCTCAGCAAGTGTTCCTGAGCATAATGGCTGGAGTAAAAATGAGCAGCATTGCTCAGGGATTGGGTATTCATAAAATAATTCGGTCGATGCCTAACCTTCCTGCCCAAATTGGTATGGGAATGACCGCTTTCACCTCTACAGATGAGGTTACCCGCATCGAGTTGGTGATGGTTCAAAACCTACTCAATACGACAGGAAAAACAGTTTATGTCGAAAATGAATCATTGATTGATGCCGCAACTGCCATTTCTGGCAGTGGACCTGCCTATGTTTGGTTCTTCATGAATGCACTGATTTCGGCGGCAAAAGAGGTTGGTTTCAACGATTCTGAAGCAGAGTTGCTCGTTAGCCAGACTTTTCAAGGGGCGATTGATTTATTTCATCAATCCAATTTTACTTGCGAAGAGTGGATAAAAAAAGTAGCCTCAAAGGGCGGAACGACAGAAGCTGCGCTTAGTTCATTTTCACAAAACGCTGTTTTTCAAGATATTGTGAGTGGTGCAGTAGCCGCTTTTGACAGAGCGAAGGAGTTGGGTAATTGAAATAGGAAATTGATTTTCCTGAAAAAACCCTTTTCTTTGCGGCAGCAAGAACCAAAATGCTATTCGCCTGTTTCACTCGCAACAAAGTTTTGATTATGGAATTATCAAAAACGGCAAGCTTAATTATCTATCGAATCCGGGAACGGGGACTAGAGGTGTTTATGCTAGACCACGATAAAGAAGAAGGTAATTGGAAGCTGCCCAATCATCAGGTTAGCCAAGCAACTGCACTTCCTTTGGAGCACGGCGATAAATTCATCGCCCTCGACCCAGTAGAACAGTCCAATGGGCAGCTGGAATCTGGCCTAGCCGTTGAAGGGGATTGGCACGATATCCCGTCTCTCAAATCCCTATTGGTCGAAGATGTCGAATATGTCAAGGTCCAAATCAAGCAAATGGGGCACGATGCGCTTGAAAAAGGTGCTTTCGTTGCTATCAAAGAAGCCTTCAAACGAGTGGCTCCGCACCAATACGAAATGTTGAAAGAGTTAAAAGATATTGTCACAGATAGGAACTCCGTAAAGGATTTATAAAATCTTTTGTTCCAAAAAAGAAAGGCTCAGCATTCCATGTTGAGCCTTTTTTGTTGATACCAAAATCCCAATTCATAGCTACATTTGCCAAAAGATTACAATAAACAAAGCATGGAATCCATCGAAAAACGAAGCATAAGGCGTACAGATTTTAATTTTCCCGGCCAGCAAGGAGTTTACCACGGCAAAGTCAGGGATGTATATTCCATCAGCGACTTGTTGGTGATGGTCGCATCAGACCGAATTTCAGCCTTCGATTATATACTGCCCAGACCCATTCCATACAAAGGCCAGGTGCTCAACCAAATAGCAGCCCACTTCCTTGAAAACACACGGGACATTTGCCCAAACTGGCTTATCGCCACTCCCGACCCAAATGTTGCAATTGGCCATCGATGTGACCCGTTTCGGGTTGAAATGGTCGTGCGGGGCTACCTCACAGGACATGCTTGGCGAACTTATAAGTCTGGCTTGCGAGTACTCTGCGGCATCGCCTTGCCAGATGGGATGAAGGAACACGACCCTTTCCCCCACCCTATCATCACACCAGCTACCAAAGCAGACGAAGGGCACGACGAGGATATTTCAAGGGGAGAAATCATACGCCAAAAGATTGTTAGTGAGGCAGATTATTTGCTGATGGAGAAATACAGTTTGGCACTGTTTGAACGGGGTACCCAGATGGCAGCCAAACAGGGTCTCATCCTTGTTGACACGAAATATGAATTTGGTAAAAAGGATGGCGTCATTTACTTGATAGATGAAATTCACACTCCTGACAGTTCCCGGTATTTTTACTTAGATGGCTATGAAGAGCGCCAAGCTAAAGGCGAAGTTCAAAAGCAACTATCAAAGGAGTTTGTGCGAGAATGGTTGATGGCTCACGGATTTCAAGGCCATGAAGGCGATATCATGCCGATAATGCCGGACGTTTTTGTGGAGTCGGTATCCGAACGCTACATTGAGCTATACGAGCTGATTACAGGAAGGGGTTTTGAAAGGGTTGACTCCTCAGATATCGCAAAGAGAATTGAAGGGAATATCAAACAATGGTTGGTAAATAGGTGATAAAAAATGCTGCATCGCTGGGGAGTAAGATGGTCAGAACACTTACTTAAAAATAGAAAGCAGTTTGCTTACTAGCCCTTCTTCATCTTTTTTCTCCAAGTTAAACTGCCTCACAAATACAACATCATCGATGTAAATCCAAGCATGGTAATTTCCTTCCTTTAAGCTGGACACATCAAAAGTCAACGCTTCAGTCGTCTTATTAACTGTAAATTCTTTCGTCAGAACAGACCTGCCTAATGCGTCCTGCAAAATCAATTGAAGGCTATTGGAATGCGATATTGAGCAGGAAAGTACGGCTTGAACTTCTTGGGGCGCAATTGTGATTTCTCCAAGTTGTGGTTGAATATCAGGAGAGGTGTTACCCATTATATTTTTTTTATTGTTAAGACTGGCTTGGTTTATTTGGTCACACCTTTTGATTTACGTAGTCCAGGGACTTATGGATTTATCACAAAAAGTGACTTTGAGATTTGCTGAATCAATACGTAAAAACAATAGAAATGTTTAAGGCAATTAAACTGGAGTTGTTGGCTGTGGTAGCCGCAATGTTAAAAAGGAAAAAGGGTCCGTTGTTTAATAGCCAAGATTAATCCTTTAAAAATTAAGCAAGTTGTCTCAGGGAAGTCAAATATTGAAAGATCGAGAAGCGCAACATAACAAAAAACGAATAGCGGTAGATAGCTGTTTTGGCTACCTACCGCTTCAAACTAGCCCTTGAAGCTGTTTTAAACACTATTTCTTTACGACACTAACCAATTGGTTCAAGCCTGATTTCTCATCAAAAAGTTGGAGATAATATACACCCGAAGGATAGGACTTCAGCGATATACTCGCCACCAATGTGCCATTGTAGGAAACAAGCCTGTTGTGCATTATCGTCTTGCCGTTTGCGTCAAATATTTTGACTGGAAGTACATCCAGGTTCGCCTCAGTTCTAACTTCAATTTTGAATGCTTCATCAGTCGGGTTTGGGTAAACCACCACTGATGTGCCATAAGTTTTGCTTTGAGTACCGGTAATCGCATCAATTTTAACCTCAAAAATATTCGAACAACCTAACGAATCAACTATTTCGACCGTGTAATTGCCTTCATCCAACATAGAAAACTGAGGAGAAGTTTGGAAGCTTCCCGGCACCAGACGGTATTTGTAAGGAGGATAGCCGTTCACCGTGGTCACCACAATGGAGCCATTGTTTGAATTGGAGGTAGCAGCAGGTGTCACTTCTAACGAAGATTGCAGGGTACACGTGCCAATGACGATGGAGTCCATCATTTGACAACCACTTGCATCAGTTATTTGAACATAATATATGCCGTCGGCTAGGTTGGTAAACAAGGGCGAACTTTGGTAGGTGAGACCATTGTCAATGCTGTAATTGAAAGG
>JAHEAS010000506.1 GCA_024642645.1 Saprospirales bacterium
ATTGGAAAAGCTGTTTTCACCGATGATGGAGCCAGAACCACTGACGGAAAGGGCTTTTATATTTGGTACAGTTACCCATATTTTTATGCCACGAGCATTCTTGACATTTTTTTCAAAACCTATCTTCCAAACACCATCCTTCACTTCCTTTTTAAGGTTATCAATCAGGTTCTGCTGAGCTTCGATTTTCACAGATTGGGTGCTCCCCTGCTGGATCATCACATCAGCGGCGATGGCCAAGTTAAGGCCGTCAAAGGAAGCCAAATCAAGGGTTTTAGTCACTTGTGGGCCTTCGCCCGAAATGCCTGACCCTGAAGACCAATTTTGCGTACAAGCATTTGAAGTGAAAAGAAAGGTGGCTAAAATTGCAAGGAAATAAGGACTCGTTGATTTCATTGTCGTTGTTTTTTTTAGTGAACAAATTTTATCTAACGACACTTGCCCTCTTTTAAAGTTGCTTCTTAAGAAGAAAAAAAGCCCGTCATGTACGGACATGACGGGCTTTTTTGAAAATGAGTGCAAAGGCCTATTCCTTCGTACCCATCGTGGCCAAGTCAACCACGAATCCTTTTATTTTTTTATTCTTTTTCAGGTTTGCTTTGTAGGTGCTGGCTTCATCCTCTGTCGCAAATGATCCAAGAATGACTTTGTACATCAATTCACCTTTCGGGTTCTTTTGAACACTTACCAAAATGGATGTAAACCAATCCTCCTGCAAGTCACCTATCTTTTTAAATAATGCCTCCTGAGAAGAAAGCACAGCTACTTGTACACCGAAGCCTTTTTTCTCGGGCCTTTTCAGCTCAATCTCAAAAAGGTCATAGGGCTGAAAATCACTGCCTTTGACCAAAACGGCCTTGCTTGGTGCCGCTTTTGTCTCTGTGTTGGCAGCCGGAGCAGCAGGTTTTGTTTCCTCTTTGGCAGCTGGCTTCTTGTTTACAGCGACTGATTTGTCAGAAGTGGCAGGCTTGTCCGCTTTCTTTTCAGTGGGTTTGCTGACAGGCTCAGTTTTTGGTGTAGATGCGGTCACTTCGGTTGGCCTCGGCTTCTCTTCTACAATTTTCGGTACTTCGGCAACGGCTTCTGTTGGTTGATCCGTTTTAACAACCTCAACCTTTACCCTAGTGGACCCATCCTGAATCAATCCAAGGGACTCAGCTGCTGCCCTGGAAACCTCCACTACCCTTCCACTAATGAAAGGCCCACGGTCAGTTATGCGCACCTGCACCGACTTGTTGTTGTCCAAGCGGGTAACTTTCAGCATAGTTCCGAAAGCATAGGTCTTATGTGCAGCGGTAAACTTGGTCTTATCGTAAAGCTCACCACTTGCCGTTGGTTTTCCGTGAAACAGGTCGGAATAGTAGGAAGCAAGGCCAAACTCTTCATCTTGTGCCAACAAACTGGTCGTGAAAAGCAGGTTTAAGAATAAAATTTTAAATAGATTTTTCATGGTACGTTTGTTTAAAAATGGAACTCCTCACTTCCCATCATATTGATTTTCAGCAAATTATGATAAATGGGGAAGCCCTAATTTTTCATGGTTTAGATTAAAGAATGAAATTAAGTAATCCTTATAGCAGTGTAAAACGAAGCAATTTTTGAAAAATTCTCTGACAAAATAACCACATTTCTTCAAAAGCCGCAAATGTATTTTATTCGCAGGCTTTTGATTATCAGCGCTTTCGGTGGGCAAAATTGTAACTTTGCAAACGTTTAAGTTGTTCTGAATGCACATTTTTTCATCCTAAATGGTCATTCAGACAAGGCAAGGATTGAACCCAAGTCATTTTTTGAACTATTTTCTTTTACAAAATGAGTAAGCACGGAAGAGTTTTAGTAGCCATGAGCGGCGGAATTGATAGCACGGTGACGGCTATGCTCATGCATGAAGAAGGTTATGAAGTCGTTGGTATCACCATGAAAACATGGGACTATGCATCGTCTGGCGGTTCGTCCAAGGAGACAGGCTGTTGTAGTCTCGATTCCATCAACGATGCCCGAAAAGTAGCCGTGGACATGAAGTTCCACCACTTCATTGTGGACATTCGGGAGGAGTTTGGTGACTATGTGATTGATAATTTCGTGGACGAATACATGGCTGGACGCACCCCCAATCCCTGTGTACTCTGCAACACACATATAAAATGGAGTGCCCTGCTGAAAAGAGCCGATTCACTGGACTGCGAATTCATAGCCACGGGCCATTACGCCATCATCAACGAAAAGGAGGGCAGGCGTTTTGTTTCCAAGGCTAAAGACCTGAACAAAGACCAATCTTATGTATTGTGGGGTTTGAGTCAAGAATGTTTAGAACGAAGCCGCTTCCCGCTCGGTGGCTTGACAAAGCCAGAGGTGCGCCAAATAGCTTTTGACAGGGGCTACGATGAGCTGTCCAAAAAAAGCGAGAGCTATGAAATCTGTTTTGTACCCGACAATGATTACCGAGGCTTCCTCAAGCGCCGAATTGAGGGGTTAGAAGAGCGGGTGGCAGGTGGCAAATTCATTAATGCTGCTGGGCAAGTTTTAGGAGAACATGAAGGTTATCCTTTTTATACCATTGGTCAGCGCAAAGGACTAGGCATTGCATTTGGCCAACCAATGTTTGTATCGGAGATACGGCCAGAGACGAACACGGTGGTGCTTGGGACGGAGGACGAACTCATCCGAAATAGTATGAACGTCGGACAGGTGAATCCAATGAAATATGAAACAATCCCTGAAGGATTGGAGGCTGTCACCAAGGTACGCTACCGGGACGGCGGCACCTTTTCCTTACTTCGAAATATGGAAGGAGGCCACGTAAAAGTCGATTTTCTGGCAAATGTGAAAGGCATAGCCCCCGGGCAATCTGCCGTTTTTTACGAAGATGATGATGTAGTTGGCGGTGGCATCATTTATCGATAAACAAATGGCTATCAGCATTTTACAAAAAATTTCAATCGTGAAAAACCTATTTACACTCATCTCCCTCAGCTTGATTGCCGCCTTTTTTTTAGGGGCTTGCAAGCAAACGCCAGACGATTATAGTATAGACCCTGGATTGGAATATTTCCCTCTGGAAGTCGGCAAGTTCATCGTGTACGAGGTGGATTCCACCATTTTCGACCCAAATGGTGACAGTATGATTTTCTCTTCCAAAACTTTTGTCAAAGAAGAAATCATTGACACCCTGAGCGACAACAACGATAACTTGCTATACAAAATCGAACATTTTGAAAGGGCGGCTGATAGTTTACCTTGGGTAATCAAAAAGGTGCTGACCGAATCCATCCAGGACAACCAAGGCATCCGCACAGAGGATAACCTGCGTTTTATCAAATTGACATTTCCCGTTAAAAAAAGCACGACATGGGACGGCAACATTCATTTCAATGATGGGCTAATAGTAACTGTGGAAGGCGAGACATTGGAAATGTTCAAGGGGTGGAAGTATCGAGTCACACAGGTAAACGAACCGCTCACCATAGGCAGTTTTCAGTTTGATGAAACAACTACTGTGGAAGAGGCGAACAATGAAAATTTGATTGAGCTACGTAGGTCAACGGCTATCTATTCCAAAGGTATTGGCTTGGTTTACCGGGAACTATGGATTTTGGATACGCAGTGCATTGACGATTGCATTGGCAAACCTTGGGAAGAAAAAGCAGAGAAGGGTTTTATTTTAAAGCAAACAATTCTGAATCATAACTGATGACGG
>JAHEAS010000022.1 GCA_024642645.1 Saprospirales bacterium
TGGATTAATACTCACTTGCGGGTTACCCCCCATCGGATTCAATGGACTATATGGTGGGTTTACAAAGCTGGCTTCGGCGTAGGGGGGTGGGCAGGCAGGGTTCGGCGAAACGGCATTGCAGCCACCACCGCCTTGGCCGCCGCCGAGCAATGGTGAGCAAAACTCGTACACCAGTTGGTCACCTTCAATATCGGTGGCACTGTGGTCAAATACCAGCGGCTCATTTACACAAATGACGATGGGTGGAAAATCGTTGAAAGTGGGGCTATTGTTACACAAAGCCTGCGATGCCGGGGTGAGCTCTACGGTAAAGGTGGCGCCCACTTCGCTAGGAGTTTCAATATTGGAAATGCTAGCATTGCGGCAGCACCGCTGGTAGCTGATATGGTAGCTGGAGGTAGATGGCCAATCTGCGAACTGGTAGTTGAAAGAATAAATGCCTTCCTGAACGCAAACGTTTGGGGGTATGGTAGCACAGGGATTGTCGGCAGGTTCGAGGTTTTCAATGACCTGTGGGCTTCGCAGGATGGTTGTCAAAAGGGTATAGGTTCCGTTTGCTTCTTTTTTATAAATGGAAAAAGGGGCATTATTGTCAAAATTAGCACCGTTAGTAGTAGAGCAGTCTCGATACATTTTAAGGGTGAAAGTGTAATTACCGCCACCGTTACATTCATAAGAGAAAACGCCGCCAATGATGTGCAAAGAATAAGCAGGTGCACTCAGGAGCAGAATGGCCAAAACGTATAGGTATTTCATACTAAAAGGGTTGTTTTTCGCTCGTTTGGAGGACAATATTTATCAAAAAACAAATGTGGTGTTTGATAAAATTCGCAAGACCAAAAGATTGAAGGCCAAAAGTAATCAATACCGTTATTTAATCAGTGTGGCGTAGCCCCGTAAGGTGTATTTGTCGCCCCTTGGGCCAGTATAAGTCACCACTACGACATATACCCCCTGTGGCGATAGGTCCCCTGTATTGTTTTTTCGCCCATTCCAAGCCTGAAACGGGTCACTTGTTTCGAAAAGCTGCTCACCGTAACGGTTCCATATTCTGAGGGTAAAATCCTTTGCGCCTTCCATCATGCCATTGCCACGGAAGCCATCGTTGGAGCCATCGCCGTTGGGGGTAAATGCGTTTGGCAGGAAGTAGCGCACCTCAGGTATCACATCTAGTATCTTTTGGATGGTATCCGTACAGCCACTGACATGGTAAACGACCAACTGTATCACTTGTAGGCCAGTGTCCGGGAAGGTATGGCTTGGGTTTTGGTCAATGGAAATACCCGATGTACCAAAAGTCCAGCGCCATTTTACCGCATCTGTTGACTCATCGGTGAATTGGGCGGTCGGTATCAAATTGCTCAATTGGGAAGGCGTATAAGAAAAATCAGCCACCGGGCTTGGCAGCACGGTGATGAGGTTGTTCCAAGTAGTGTCAGTCTGGCAACCAAGCGGGGATATTATTTCGAGCGAAACGGTGAACGTGCCGATGTCATTGTACACATGTATTGGACTGATATCACTACCAGTGGCGCCATCACCAAAGTCCCAGTTGAGGGTATAGCTTTCATTGACGGGCGTAGAAAGGTTGTCGAAAAATATTTCGGCAGGCTGGCATCCGATGAACTCACTGGGCGCTACCACGAGCAATTGCGGGATTGGGTAGTAGGGCAGCGTCTTGGTGCGGACACCCGTGCAGTTGTTGCTGTCCCGAACAAGAAGATGCACATCAAAGTCTCCTGGGATTTCGTAGGTGTGCAAAGGGTCTTGCTCTTGGGATTTTTTGCTATCGCCAAAATCCCAGTTCCAGGAGTCGATGCTGCCAACTCCTGCTCCGGCAGCAGTCAGGTCAGTGAAGGCAACAGGGCCGGCAACACAGGTGTCATAGTCAAATTCAAAATCGGCAGTGATGCCAGGGTAAACGTTGACCTCAATATGAGCCGTGTCGTCGCAGGCTGCAGCACCGGGGTTCAGCACGAGCAGGCCGTAGTAAGTGCCCACGCCTGGGAAGTCAACCGTGGGGTTCCAATCGGTGAAAGTTTCCGTAGCACCGTTTATGTCGAATTCCCAGCGAAAATTGTTGATGTACTGTTGTTGATAGCTTTGGTTGGTGAAAAGAACGGAACTTTCACCGCAGGCGTCCACCACATAATACTGTGTTTCCTGCAAGGTCACGGTGTCCGTCTCCAGCACGTCGGCAACGACGGTTGGGTTGCATAATGCCACATTGAACTGGAAGTCCCTTCGGGTTACACTCAGTAATACGCCGTTCCGGTACTCTTTCACCGCAACACATACGACGAACTGCCCGGAAGCATTTGGCACCCCAGTCAAGAACCCCGTGTTTGGGTCAATGGTCACTGGAGGGTTGGCGGAAAGTGGGTTTGTGAAGGAATAGGGCCCGCTGAAGGTCACCGATGAATAAGGCGGTGGCATGTCGGGGTCTGGTGCCACACCGTTTGGTGCAGTGGCGTTGATTTGGTCATTGCCGCCCCCGTCGTAGGGGGTGCAGAGTTCGTAAACCAGCACGTCGCCATCGGGGTCGGTGGCGGCATGGTTGAAGTCAATTGGCTCGCCTGTACAAATGGCAATTGGCGGGAAATCGTTGAAAGTCGGACTGCTATTGCAAACTTCCTGCGCCTTGGCGGTCAGCTCCATATAATAGGTAGCGCCTGTTTCACCGGGAAGTACAATATTGGAAATTGAGCCATTGCGGCAGCACCGCTGATAAATGACATGGTAGCTGGAGGTTGACACTGGTAGGTCAAGGTTAAAAATATAGACACCCTCTTCAACACAAACATTGGGTGGGGCAATAAGGCAGGGATTGCTCAGCGTGGGCAAAATATTAGTAATCGTTGGCGTTCCGAGTTGAATTACATCAAAAGGGACCGTGGAGTTGCCGAGATAGATAGTCACCGTGCCAGCAAATGGAGCACCGTTTGAAAAATCTGAATCAAAAGCGGCTCCTCCTCCGTAACAGTCACGGTATATCTTCATCGTGAAGGTGTACTTGCCAGCACCATTGCATACGTAATTGATGGTGCCACCGACGATGTGAGCAGCCTGTAGCGGCAGCATTGCTGCCAAGAACACAATGACAGTTAGAAGGCCTTTTATTGATGTGCTTAACTTTGTCATACTTTTCGGTTTTTTGCGCAGCAATTTGCGCCAGCCAAAGCGAAGATTAAAACAAAAATTGCGCTTGAGCGCCCAATAGTAAAAAAGCAAGTGATTCTGTGAGTGGTCAAACGTATGTACAGCCGCTAGAATTTCTTTTTTACTTGCCCGAATTGAAACAAATTAAGACGGCCTTGTTTTAATTAGCGCAAATTAAAGTGCAAGATAGTTAAGATTTTTTGGGAGGTTTGTCAGGAATCAGGCGAAAAAGAAGGAATTGTATCGCCAAGCAGCCCATCCCAAAAATCTTTGTTGCGGTTTGTCGTTTGTTAATGAGTTTTAAACGACCCGTACCATCTAAAACACCTAAAACTCATGTTAACATTTACCAACCAGAGTTCCTACATGGTTCAAAACTACCTTTTAGAACCTATTGTAAGCACACTTCAAAACGGCGGACTCATCCTCTTTCCGACCGACACCATCTGGGGTATCGGTTGCGATGCTACCAACCCGATTGCAGTTGCACGGCTAAGGCAGCTCCGAGAATTGCCCCCCGAACAACCCCTGACATTGCTGGCTGTTTCCATCGAGCAGTTAAAAAATCATGTCGTTTTCATTCACCCAAGGGTGGAGACGCTGCTGCAATTTCATACCAGGCCTCTGACCATTGTTTACGATCAGGCGCTCAACCTGCCCGACCAGGCCGCCGCTACCGATGGCAGTATTGCCTTCCGAATTCCGAAGGACAACTTTTGCCTCGAACTGCTCGAAGAACTTGGAAAGCCCATCGTCGCTACGGCCGCCTGTATTGGCACATCCCCTCATCCATGTCATTTTGGCGAAATAAGTTCTGCTGTTATCGAGGGCATTGACCTGGTAGTCAAATACCGCCAGATGGACAAGGACATGTCAGAACCTTCGGTCGTTGCCCGAATCGGGGAAGGCGAGGAGTTAGTTTTTATCAGAGAATAATTGCTGTATTGTTGAATTGTTATCGTGACGCCCACAACAAAATATCAATTCAGCAATCCGACAATAAAAAAACCATGCAAAAAATAACCGAAAGCCCATCCAACTACCGCCACCTCGAAAAAATGACGGTAGCCGAATTGCTCCAAAACCTCAATAAAGAGGATAAGACTGTGCCATTGGCTATCGAAAAAGTGCTGCCGGACATTGAGCAACTCGTGAGTGCTGTTATCGAAAAGGTGCGGGGCGGGGGGCGGCTATTTTACATCGGTGCAGGCACCAGCGGCAGGCTCGCCGTCATTGATGCCTCCGAGATTCCACCAACTTATGGCGTTTCTCCCGACTTGGTTGTTGGTGTTATTGCTGGGGGCGACTATGCCATCCGCCATTCGGTGGAAGACGCAGAAGACGACCCCGCCCAGGCATGGCTGGATTTGAAGGGACATCATATCGACCCTCAAGACTTCGTGATTGGAATTGCCGCCTCCGGCACTACGCCCTATGTGGTGGGTGGCCTGACAGATTGCCGGAGCAACGGCGTTGCAACGGGCTGCATCACTTGCAATCTCGGCTCACCGCTGGCTGCTGCTGCCGATTATCCGGTGGAGGTGGTAGTAGGGCCCGAATTCGTTACTGGCAGCACTCGGATGAAATCGGGCACAGCCCAGAAATTGGTGCTCAACATGGTGTCCACCGGCCTCATGATTCAACTAGGCAGGGTGAAGGACAACCGCATGGTGGACATGCAACTGACCAATGTAAAGCTGCTTGACCGGGGCACTAAAATGGTGGCGGAGGATACCGGCCTTGATTACAAGACGGCCCATGAATTGTTGCGTGAAGAAGGAAGTGTGAGAAACGCAGTAGACGCCTTTTGGGCCAAAAAAAATTCTTGAGCGTGAAATAAAAAAGGTCGTTTGGCCGCCGATTCCCTGAATCAAACGGCTCGTTTTCCCCTTTTAAGCAATAAACTTTGTAAATTGGCAAAACATTACGCCACACATCCTGCTATGAATTAGCCCGCTACTCAAATTCCTTATTTTTTGGCTATGAAAAAATCCCCCTTTTACTTGTCGTGTTTCCTTATTTCTCTGCTGGGGTCACATTTTGTTACTGCGCAAACCGTCACAGTGTCCCCCTCAGTAGTGCTGCGGGACGAGGCTTCCTACGATATATTTGGTGACGACAATGGCAACGTCCTGCTTTTTAAAAACAAAACCTCCGAGTTTCAGGTACAAGGTTTCGATGCAAACATGAATTTGAGTTGGGAAAAAGACGTAGAACTTGACCGAAAATCCCCGCTGATTGAAGGTGTCGTACAGGCCGATGGCGGGGGATTCAATCTCATTTACCAGTTTCGCCAAAAGCTACTACCCGTGCTAAAAATCCATCGTTACAGCCCCGCAGCCAACCTCATCGACTCCATTACCATCAAGCGTTTCGACCAGCCTTTTTTTACACCAACCTTTGAGGTCGAGTTTTCGGAAGACAAGAACATCGCATTGATTTGGTTCATCAAAGAACAGAACGAAATCAATGCACTGGCATTTGACATGCGGCAGATGAAATTGCTTTGGGAAAAAACCTTCGTTCAGGAGGGCTTGCAATTGCACCGAGATTTTCTCCAAACCATTGTGGACAACAACGGCAACATGCACTTCATCCTCAGCAAGGGCAACAACCCGGGCAGGCATCGGGAACATGTTATTGAAGTCTTGGATTTTGGGCCCGATACAGACAGCTTGCTCCGACGCTACGCCATTCCGATGCAGGAATACCTCACCTATGATGTGAAATTCGTTTATGACAACCTCCACCACTCGCTCAAGGCAGGCGGGCTTTATTCCATCGACAACCCCGGCAAAGCTGAGGGGTTCTATTTCTTAAGCATAGACCAAACAGGACCCACCAACAACCTGCTTAAATTTTACCCTTTTGACGAAAATTTTGAAGCAGTGCTGAATGAAAAAGAAAAGGTGAAAAAACGGGGAATACCTGAAGCCAGCGTGCAACATCTCGTCATGCGAACCGATGGCGGGTTCATTATGGTCGGTGAACTAAACAAGGAATTTCAACGAGGTACTACAAGCACCAGCATTTACAGCCGCACCGGGTTCAAGCCTGTCATTGACTATTATTATGACGATATTTTCCTTATTTCCATGCACCCTGATGGTAGCGTCCACTGGAAGGACATTCTGCACAAGAAGCAGTACTCTCAGGACGACAATGCCATTTATGCTTCGTTTTTTATGGCAAAAACGCCCTCTGCCCTTCGCTTTGTTTACAACGATGAAATAAAGCATGAGAACACCGTGAGCGAGTACGTGGTTAGCGGCAACGGTGACTTCGACCGAAACGCCGTGATGAGCACCGAGCGCAAAGACCTCCAACTTCGCTTCCGAGACGGGGTGCAGGTGTCCGGCTACGACTTCGTGGTGCCGAGCGAGCGGCGAAACCGGCTGAAATTGGTAAGGATTAGTTTTAGGGGTGAGAAGTAGTTCAGCCTATTCAAAAAATATTTTAGCGAAAATTCGCTAAAATATTTTCAGCAAACCTTGCTGAGTGCAAAATTTGCTCGTAAATTTGTCAGCGAATTTTCGCTAATTCTTTCAAACATCACAAATCATATAGATATGCAAGACACACTTGTAAAATCCAACGAACTCAAAGGTGGCGAGTTCATCATCAAGGAAAGCGCAGCCGCCGATACTTTCATCCCCGAAGACATCAACGAAGAACAGGGCATGGCTCGCCAAATGGTGCGGGACTTTGCCAAGGATGCGGGCGACAAGCCCCACAAAATTGAATACCAGGTAGCACTGATGGAAAAAGCGGGCGAACTCGGCCTGCTCGGCTGCCATATCCCCGAAGCTTATGGCGGCATGTTGCTCGACACCAATGCCAACACGTTCATCAGTGAAGAGCTGGGCCACATGGGCGGCGGCTTTGCCACTACCATTGCAGCTCACACAGGCATCGGCATGTTGCCCATCCTATATTTTGGAACGGAAGAATTGAAGGAAAAATACCTGCCTCGCCTCGCATCCGGCGAATGGAAAGCCGCCTACTGTCTTACGGAACCCGGCAGCGGCTCCGATGCCCTGGCCGCCAAGACCCGTGCCGACCTCTCCGCCGACGGTTCGCACTACCTCCTCAACGGCCAAAAAATGTGGATTTCCAATGCTGGCTTTGCCAATATGTTTATCGTGTTCGCCCAGATTGACGGCGACAAATTCACCGGCTTTGTAGTGGAGGCCGACACGCCCGGTATCACGCTTGGCGCAGAGGAGCAAAAAATGGGCATCAAAGGCTCCAGCACCCGACAGGTGTTTTTTGAAAATGCAAAAGTGCCCGCCAGCAATGTGCTCGGCCAAATCGGCAAAGGCCACCTCATCGCCTTCAACGCCCTCAACATCGGGCGCTTCAAGCTCGGCGTCATGTGCATGGGCGGTGCGAAAAAGGCCATTGCCACCAGCGTGCAGTACGCCAACGAGCGCAAACAGTTCGGTCAGTCCATCGCCAGTTTTGGTGCCATCAAATATAAACTGGCCGAGCAGTGCATCCGTAACTTTGCCCTCGAAAGCGTTTGCTACCGTATCTCAGACCTCCTCGACGACAAGAAAAAAGCCCTTGCCGAACAAGGCTTGACCTACGCCGACGCCACCCTCAAAGCTGCCGAAGAATATGCCATTGAATGCGCCATCATAAAGGTTTATGGCTCAGAAGTGACCGATTATGTAGTGGATGAATTGGTGCAAATTCACGGTGGACTTGGCTTCTCAGAAGAGCTTTCCGCTGCCCGCGCCTATCGGGATGCCCGTATCAACCGCATCTACGAAGGTACCAACGAAATCAACCGGATGCTCATGGTTTCTCAGTTGCTCAAGCGAGCAATGAAAGGCCAGGTGGACATGGTCGGCCCAGCTTGGGAAGTGCAGAAGGAACTGGCTTCCATGCCTTCCTTCGAAGGTGTGACTGGCCAGTATGCCGAGGAGAAAAAGGCGCTGAAAGATTTTAAAAAAATCGTGCTGATGACCGCTGGCGCTGCTGTGAAAATGCAGATGGAAGGCCAGCTTGATATCAAAGAAGAGCAGGAAATCGTGATGAACGTGGCCGATATGATGATTGACGTTTTCGTGGCTGAGTCATTGCTGCTGCGGGTAGAACGCCTTGCCGACATGCCAAATAAAGCACACGACCAGTCGGTGTACGAGGCTATGCTGCATGTTTATTTCAATGATGCGAATGCACGGGTGGCCAAATGTGCCAGCGACGCCCTCGCCTCGTTTGCCGAAGGCGACCTGCTAAAAACCTTTTTGATGGGCGTCCGACGATTCACGAAGTACGCTCCCGTGAACGTGAAAAATGCCCGCCGTCTGGTGGCAGATACGCTGATTGCCGCCAACGAATACTGCTATTAATTTTTATTTTTTACGATAAAATGGAGGCAGTCCGGAAACGGGCTGCCTTTTTTTGTTTGTCAAATCATTGGCGTACGCGCTGGTATGCGCTGCTTTTGTCATTGCAAAGCAAACTGTCCACACCTCGGCGTGCCCCCTGCTGTGCGCATTAGCACCCATTTTTATAAAAACCACCATATTTACCCCATGAACATCAAAGGCAAACACTACCGCACCATCTGGCCACATCCCGTTCATGAGGGCGTGGTACAAATTATTGACCAGCGCCACCTACCGCACCGATTCATCATTGAAGACTTGGCAAGGCTGGAGGATTTTGAGGCCGCCATTCGGGACATGCACGTGCGAGGGGCTCCGCTCATTGGCTCGGCAGCGGCGTATGGCATGAGCGTGGCGGCTTTGCATTTTTTCGGAGCAAATGATTTTGAGGAAAAAATACAGGAAGCCGCCGCCCAGCTGAAAACCACTCGCCCCACCGCCGTCAACCTTGCCTACGCCGTTGACCGTGTTTTGGCAGCTATGGCCTTAGGCAGAACCATTGCAGAGCAAGCCCAAATTGCCCTACAAACCGCCCAAGCCATCACGGAAGAAAGCGTCGCCCACTGCCACGCCATCGGCCAGCACGGCCTAAAACTCATCGAAGAAATCTACCAAAGAAAACTCCAGCAGTCACCCAAATCCGCAATCCGCAATCCGCAATCCGCAATCGTCAACATCCTGACCCATTGCAACGCCGGCTGGCTCGCCTGCATTGACCACGGCACAGCGACGGCGCCCATCTACGCCGCCCATGACCGGGGCATTCCCGTGCATGTTTGGGTGGACGAGACCCGTCCCCGCAACCAAGGCGCATCACTTACCGCCTTTGAACTGGCAGAGCATGGCGTCCCGCACACCGTCATCGCCGACAACACCGGTGGCCACCTGATGCAGCACAACCTGGTGGACATGGTCATCGTCGGCACGGACCGCACCACCCGCACGGGCGATGTGGCGAACAAAATCGGCACCTACCTCAAGGCGCTGGCCGCTGCTGACAACAACGTGCCGTTCTACGTCGGCGTGCCATCCTCCAGCATTGATTGGTCGCTGCGCAATGGGCTGACCGACATCCCCATCGAGGAGCGGGATGCCGGGGAGGTGCATTTTATCAGTGGCTTGGACGAAGATGGCGAGGTGCGGAAAGTGCGGCTGACACCAGCAGGGAGTCCCGCCGCCAACTATGCCTTCGATGTGACGCCCGCCCGGTTGGTGACTGGATTGATTACGGAACGGGGAGTTTGTGCGGCGAGCGAGGAGGGGTTGCTTGCTTTGTTTGCGGAGCAAAAAAATAAATAAGCTATCTTTTTTTGAAGGAAAAAACTTTCGTTGCATGGTTTTGTTTTCACCGAAAATTTGCCACAACAAATTGATTTCCAACAACTTTTGAACTAGCCCTTATGAAAAAAACACTCGTCATCGGTGCTTCCACCAACTCGGAACGATACTCGTACCTAGCCATCAACGCTTTGAAAAAACACGGCCACGAGGTTGTGGCCATTGGCAAAAAACGAGGTGAAGTGAATGGCGTCCTAATCCAAACTGGACCGCCGAACCCAAACTTTGAGGGCATTGACACTGTAACCATGTACGTCAATATTTCCCACCAAGAAGAATATTACGATTACGTGCTGGGTTTGAAACCAAAGCGGGTCATCTTCAACCCCGGGGCGGAGAACTTCGACTTAATGGAACGTGCGAAGGAGGCTGGCATCGTAGCAATCGAAGCATGTACACTGGTAATGCTCTCGACTGGGCAGTTTTAGGTGGGTTGATAAAGTTGGTAAGGGTTTATGAGGTTGATGGGTGGTCGTCATGCGAGAAATAAACCCTTATCAACTCAAAAATCTCAAAAGCTTGCCGTAGCCAACACCAATTCCAATTCTTGCATATAGTTTCTTTTGTCCTTGCTTGGGGCAAAAACGAAACCATCCACTAGTACCAACTCATTGGTTTTGGAATTTAGCATCAGGTTACTGACGAAAGGACCACCCTTGAAGTCGTTTACCATGTCCCACACGCCTTTGGCCTGCAGGGTGTAAACATTATTGAGGGTTTTGTTTTCCACAAAAAGCGGCAGGTCAACATCGTTGATGCGCATACGGGTATTGGGCAGTTGTGTGGTGACGATACCGGAAATGTCATCCCTGATTTTTTTAAGGCCAGCCTTGGTCAACTGGGATTTGTCCTTGTACGGCAGTTTGTGCACGATGATGTTGGCGATGATTTCCCGCTCGTCACTGCGCAGCCAAAGCGTGTTGGTGTTGCCATCGAATTTGGCTTGTTTGAAGCCCTTGGGTATTTTCAGGTTCAGGTTGAACTTAGCCAAAACGTCCTCTTCCAGCTTGGAATCCTCGCCGCCTTGGTAGGCGGTGGACTTGACGGTCTCCTCGTCCCGTTCGTTGATTTTTCGGCCAATGGCTGGGAAGTTGGAGGCGATACACTCAGCCAATTTGTCCTCACCGTAGCCATTTATGTAAAACAAAAGTTGCTTGATAGCCCATTTGTCCTGTCCAACAGTCACATTGAAGCCTTTTCCATTCTGAATCTCCACGAGCTTTTCAGGGCCAAGGTCGGACCTTACAAAACGGGCAGTGGGCGAGTTCTCATCGTTCAGGTCGGCGAGGAAAATAATGGTTCGAAACTCCTTTTTCAAAGGTTGCAAAGCCAATTGTTTTGGTGTCATTTGAACAACATCAAAAATCGGTTCCGGCTGTGGTAGTAGGATGTATGGGGCGTTAAAGTAGTAGAAAAAAGTATCACCTACTGCTCCTTTCCACAGCGTAGTGTCGGCAATGACCAGTACTTGGTTCACCTTGCCGTGAGACTGCACTTTTTGGCCAGCAGGCGTAGGAGCAGTTGCAGGGCGGGAAGGTTCGCTAGCACAGGCTGCGAGGAGCGTTATCGAAAAAGCAATAATTATCTTCAAGTATTTCATGTCAAAAGGTTTTGGGCAAAATTAGGAAATTCGGCAAGAGCCGATGAACCGAATCCGCACATCTCTTAAGATGCAGTTGGGCAAGGCTTTGGCGTAAAAAAAGCGGGCCACCCAGGCGTAAAAATCCTGAATGGCCCACAATAGTTCATGTGTTTGGTGTTTTGTCCCAAAACGTCAAGCCCGGGGCGTCGTTTTTTGACCACCGAGCGGCACAGTGAAACCGACGTTCAGGCCAAAGTTTTTGTGCAGCACTTTCTCGTGCACGACGGGAATGTCATAAGGCTGCGTGAAGCCGTGTGAAAACCGGGCATCCAGGAATATCTGCCCTCCACCGTTGAAGACTGGAATGGACACGCCCGCCCCGGCCATGCCGCCCACTTCCCAGCGCTCGTAGCCCACTTTGTCGAGGTTGATATTGGTGTTGGTCAGGTCGATTTCCGTGATAAAAAGGTCGGCACGGGTTTTCAAATTACCGTTCAGTGCGTAGCCGAAAGTCGGGCCAGCTAACACGTAGAAGTTGCCAAATTTGGCCTTGGCCAGCAGCGGCATCTCTAGGTAGTTGAACTTCGTAATGGCGGTGACACCCAATGGCACTGGTATGTCGAAGAGGTTCACGTCAAAATTTTCGTTGAGTTGGAATCCCTTCTGCGTCCAAGAAAGTTCGGGTTGGATGGAGAAGTTCGGGTGCAGGTTTATTTCAGCAACAACGCCAACGTTCGGCGTCGTAATGGGTTGAAAATCAGGTAGGAAGGACAGGTCCTTGAAGGCATCCGGCGCTTTTACATTCGCAAGTTGTGCACCACCTTTTAAGCCTAGGGAAAAAGTTTGAGCTTGGAGGTGAAACGCAAAAGCGAGCAAAAGCGCAAGGGTGGTGGTTTTCAGCAATGTTTTCATGTCCGTCATTTTTGAAGCGGTTCAGGAAAATAGCTTCCTGCCAGCCGCCATTAAATACAAAAATTAGGACGGCACAAAAATGTTAAACGGTACAGGCGTTTGGTTAGGGTTTTGTGAAATGCAGTGCCAGTTTTGCTAAATTTTGTGAAAGATGTTAATTTTTCTCATCAACCGCCGCCAATCCGACTCCTCGATGATGCCGGTCGCCCTCGCCAACACGAGGTAAATGGGCAAGTAGCAAGCTGTCAAGATGAAAAAACCGAAATAGCGGGGCAATTCCACCCCCGTTTTCAATCCCAAAACAGGCAGAGCAGCAAGGGCCGCCACGCCAAGTGCCTTGGCGTAAAACCTGAACGGGAACACCTCCCGAAACTTGATGTTGAGCAGTTGCTGGATATTGCGGAGCGCATACCACCACGAAAAAACATTGGCCAACAGCATAGCCAACGGCGGCCCGGCCATTCCCAACCACATGACGAGCGGCACACAAAGCACCGCATTTATTAAAAACATGTAAATGGCAGCATAGGTGATGGGTGCGGTGGCTCCGAGTGCCTTCTGCATGTTGCTGTACGAGGCTACCCGCTGCAAGAGTATGAAGGTGTAAATGCGGAATGGAATGACAGCATCGGCGTAATCGGAAGGCAGTAAAAGGGCGATAAACTCCTCAGCCGCTACCAAAAATATCATCACCAGTGGCAGCACGATGACCGATACTTTTTCGACGCTTTTGTACCAAAGCCCCAACAGTTCCTTTCGTTCGCCCCGCAGGTGGTGGCCAACGAGCTGGGTCATCATCACAGCCGATACGGTATAGGCGATGGTCGGGATAATGGGGATTTCGATAGCACCTGAGTTGTACACAGCGAAAACAGTACTGGGAAGCAACCACTGCACCACCTGTTTATCCACCATTTTGTTCAGCACCCAAAAAATCTGGGCGAGGCTAAGTGGGATGGAGTAGTGCAAAACTTCCTTCATGGTGCCTTCCGGCAAGGCGGCGATCGGCTCGTGTTTGAATACTTTTTGAAAAATGCCAGCACTGACACCAAATTTCAAAATACTGTAAATCAGCAACCCAAATGGAATGGCCGTCACCGGGTCGGGCAGCAGCAACGGGATGGTCATGGCCATGAACTGTGCCATGCCAGTGAAAATATTGAACCAGGCCGCTGCCTTCGTTCGGTCGGTAGCGATGAGAACGTTTGGCAGAGGCATGGTTGGAAGTTCCAACAGCAACATGGCCACCATCACCCATACGAGGGTGCGCACCTCGCCAAAGCCCTCCCTAGTAGCGCCCAACCAACCCACCGTGAGCATGACTACGGCTGCACCAAAAGCCAAGGAAAAAAGAGTTTTGGAGAGCAACAGCGAGAACGCCTTTCGGCTGTTGGGTGGCATTTTTTCGAAGAAAAAAAACACGCTGTCGGGCAAGCCGAGTTGGCCGAAAGCAAGCGCCGTGGTGTAGAGCGTTAGCACTAGGTACGATACGACGGCGTTATCTTCTTTGGTTAGTACGTGCGCCAGCACTACACCTGCCAACATCTGCGTGATGATAGTCACTGCCCGGCTCAAGGTGAAAA
>JAHEAS010000507.1 GCA_024642645.1 Saprospirales bacterium
TGAACCTGACTTTGTATTTTTTTGAAGCCATAGCGCTGCTATGCCTTCAAAAAAATCCTTCGCCAGAACCATAAAATGCATCTTTTTCTGACTCAGACGAGGTTTTCGGATAGGCTCTAAGCAATAGGGAGATTACTTTAGGGCCAAATAATCCAATATCTAATAACGAAAGCCTTTTACACCTCAAAGAAACCTACGCTGCCGCCCACCCAAGTCTTGCCCATGTTGTAGCGAACGCCCACCATTTCACCCTTGCTGAGGCGGACTAGGTTGGTAATCACTTCTGGCCTGGCTGCACCGTCTTCCCAAACAAGCATCATGCGGACTTCTGCCTTGGCAGGCTCATCCAGTGTTTCGACAACTGGGGCGTAGGCTACTTTTTTCTGAAGAATAAAATTCTTGCGGTCGTTATCGGGTATTGCCTCGATGTCTGCTGCCGTTGGGTGGATGAGAACACCTTGCCCAGAGAATGAGTAGAGTGGCTTCAATACATAATTTACCAAGTCGTCGGGAATACCATGGAGGTCGCTCAGGTAAGTTGATTTTGGCACAAACTCGCTGTTGAACAGCGGCAGTGTGTGCTTGCTGATTCGGGCAAACCAATGAGGATGCCCTACCCACTGGATATTGTATTCGTTTTCAAAAAAGAACTCCCGCTTGAGGTCGGTGCGCTTCTGGAGTTCGTCAAAAATCACCCGGTTATAGATGCGCTCAACCGCTATTTTCCGACCATTTTCATCCATATAAAACACATCCCGTCCTTCCGTTTTTAGCTCGGTGAGGCATTTTACCTTGATGCCGAGCGCCCGCTCCGTCGCCCAAAAATCCACCTGCGTGTTCTGCTTGTGCGGTTCAATCTCCAGAAGCACCACGTTTTCCGGCTTCGAATTGCCCACGATGATTTGGCGCATCCGCTCCACGTAGCCTTCGGTTGTCAATCCACCAAAAAGGTGCTGTAGATTGTCGGGGATATCGAAGTGCTTTCTGTATGAACGGGCACAGAGGTCTTGGTAAAAAAATAATGACGGGAACCCTTGAATTTCAATCAATTGCGGAGAAATATGGCCCGATTCATCTTTGCAGATGCCAAAGTCAATAACCAGAAAAGTGGTGTGTGCCGTCTCGCCTGGCACAAAACAGCCCGGCATGATGGTCTCTTCGGACAGGGCCTTGAAATCGGGCCGACAGATGGTGTCCACGAGGTGGTCGCAGGCCTCAAAAAGCTGGTTGGACAATGATTTTGGTACAAAAATCGGCGTCTCGGCGATGTGGAACGGCACCTTGTGGTTGGTCTCCAAATAGATTTCGTTGAGGAATGCTTGGTATTTCTCCTCGGTGAAGGCGGCGTTATAAGACTTACGGACGTGGGGAATCATAGTGGTTGGATTTCGTTTTTTTGAAAAAGCTAACGGCAAATCACACCAACTCCAGTGCTCCAGCCCTCACCCTTTGTATGGCGTCATTGAGGAACAGCGGCAGAATAGTGGCATGCGTACGGGCAATTTTATCTGGATCGTGCAGATGGTTCACCATGTCTCGGTATTTCTCTTCGCCATATTCCTCAAGGATGGCTGTCAATCGTTCAGGCTCTGCAAAATACTCCCGCATGCCCACTGGGTCAGCCTCTGGGTGGAATTGGGTACCAATCATTTCTGGTGAAAAACGAACGGCCATCATCGCCCGCTCCAGTTCGAGGTGTGGGCGTTCTTTTTCGATACAAAGCAACTTGATGCCAAGCTCTTCCATCCTTGAAAAGTCCGGTTGGATGATTTGAAATTCCCGAAAATCGGCCACCCAGAACGGTTCGTCAAGTGGATTGAACAGCCATTCCATCTCTCCATCTTCTGTCTTGTGAACAGGAAAAGTGCCGAACGACTTCTTCCTGCGGCGATGAATTTCCCCAATCTTGAAGTGGTGGCAGGCCATCTGATATGAGTGGCAAATGAAGAACACGAATTTCTTCGGCCCGTCTTCGTGGCGATTGTAGTTCCAAATATCGTCGATCAAATCATGGAAAGGTGTCAGCCAGCTCTCATCGCCCATCAGCGGGTTGCCGGGGCCACCAGAAAAGATGTAGATGTCTTGGCTCAAATCTGGCACTCGCACGGCACTTCGCACATCGAAAATCTCGTAATCGAGGTCGCTACGAAACATTTTAACGATGTCTTGTATGTTCGTCATGCCGAGGTTTTTTGTGCCCTCGTACATGTCCAGTATTGCTAGTTTTAACTTGCTTTCCATGTTCTTTGTGATTGTTGGATTCCTGAATTGTTTGACTGTTTTTTAGTGCTCAACAATCAAACAATTCAGGAATCCAACAATTTATTCCAAAATCAAACCATTATTTTTTCTTCTTGACGGCAGCCTTTGCTGTGGCAGTTGGTGGAGTCAAATGATTGCCCTGCACTGCTTGCTGCAAAAAAGTACCCCAAGTCAGGTTGTCTTTGCCTTCTTGGTGTGCCTGTGCCCGTTCGATGGCGTAGTTGGCCATATTCTCCACTACCCACTCGAAATTTTCTTTTCCGACTGAGTTAACATCAGCATCCGGTGCAGGGTTGCAGAAGTCAATGGCAACAGGGACGCCGTTTTCGATACCAAACTCCACGGTGTTGAAGTCATAGCCAAGACCGTTGCAGAGGCGTAGTACATAATCCTCAATCAGTTCGAGCATTTCTTTAGACGCACCGTGGTCGGCCACATAACGTAAGTGGTGAGGGTTGCGTGGTTCGTAATCCATAATATGGACGTATTTCCGGCCAATACAATAGCAGCGGAAATAGCTGTCAAACTTTACGGCTTTTTGGAACATCATGACCAACTGCCCAGTCTCGTTGTAGGCTTTGAACACTTCTGCCCAATTCTCTACTGGGTAAACGCTCTTCCAACCGCCGCCAGCGTGGGGCTTCATGAAGGCCGGGAAGCCACCGAGGTAGTCTAGCATCGCCTCCCATTCCATCGGGAACTTGAGGTTGGAGAAGCTCTCGGAGGAAGTGTCGTCTGGGTGATCCTTGCTTGGCAGCAATACCGTTTTCGGCACGGGCACACCGACCTGCTCGGCCAGCACGTTGTTGAAAAACTTCTCGTCGGCGCTCCACCAAAAAGGGTTGTTGATGACTGCAGTGCCAGTAGCAGCGGCGTTTTTCAGGAATGCCCGATAAAATGGCACGTCCTGCGAGATGCGATCAACGATGACCGCATAACCGCAAGGCTTGTTCTGCATCACTTCTTCTACTTTTACGAACTCTGCCGTGATGCCCTTTACTCTTTTCGAGTTTATGCGCTCCACGAATGCTTGTGGAAAGGTTCTTTCCTTACCGAATAGTATGCCTATCTTCTTCATTTACAGGTGTTTTTAAATGGTGTAAAAGATTATGGATAAATTTTTGAACGTAGTCAAAAAATGATTTCACTAAATTTGCTTGGAATGGGTTTGCTTTGCCTTACTATTTTCAGGAAAATGTAACTGGTAGAATGGTCGGCAAAGCTAAGTCGAATTCCTGATAGCAAGCGTAACTGGCTTTGATTTTCAATTGCAAACTACACATGGGGCATTCAAATAGGTCGGTTTCCGGCCAGCTACATTTCGAGTTTTACAAAGAACAGCGGCACTCGTTGCACCTTCATCGGCTTCGCAATTTCCGTTCTGAATACCTGACCACCCTATTCAGCATTGATATCTACCTGCCGCCAGATTA
>JAHEAS010000508.1 GCA_024642645.1 Saprospirales bacterium
GTTCTCACCTGGATTTAGGACAAAAGCGATGTAGATAACTACGTAACTATCAATAAACTGTGAAATTAAGGTAGAGCCAGTCGAACGTAACCACAGCTTGGATTCACCAGTGATCTTGCGAAGTTTATGAAACACACCTGCGTCCACCACCTGCCCAACGAGAAACGCTACGAGAGACCCACCAATTATCCACAGGCCTTGTCCAAAAATATTACTGAAAGCCGCTTGGCGGTCATCTACTCCTCGGTTTTGAGCAGACGCAATCCACCAATCTGCTGGCACCAGTTTGATTGCGCCAAATACCATCAGAAAAGCATAGGCAATCAGTGCCGCAGTTAGCCACGATAACAGTTTGATGGATTTTTTGCCAAAATATTCATTGATTAAATCGGTCATTATAAACACAACCGGCCAGAGTAAGACTCCTGCCGTGAGGTTAAGTGAACCTGTTTGGCCAAATAATTTCCATGCCAACGGCTGAAGACCTAAGGTATCTTCAAAGGCAAAGATTTTCACCCCAATAAATTCTGCCACCATGGCATTGGTGACAAAGAAACCTGCTAGCACAACAAAGAGCAAGACAGGCTTATGTGAAAGGAAATTTTTCATAGAAGTGCAAGAAATGACATTTTCAGAAGAAATAGTATTTCTCCTACTTTAGTTTTTTATGGAAAAACCACACGCAATCAATCCTTCCACTTTATCTTCGCTTTCACACACCTAAGCCCACCCAAGGCAAAAGCCCGCAGTTCGCTTCAATTCAGCAACGAACCGCTATTCCATCACACAAAAAAAACTGATTATGCGCACAATTCGACCACATTCGACCCTGTTTCCAGCATTTATTTTTCTCGTTTTTCTAGGCCTATTTTCCACAAAAACAATTGCCCAAGTTGGTTGCCCTGGCTGCAATGTCAGCTTGCCAGTTTTGCCTGCCGACACCATCTACATCGGTTCTGCCCCGGACGGTGAAGCAGGCGAGCCGTACAACAACGACATCAGCTTTCGCATGCCGAAAACCACTACCCCAGTGAATGCGACGGACCCTAGTACTCCACCCGGCCTGAACATCAGCCAAATTGACATCGTAGCCGTGGTGAACGTCCCGCCAGGACTTAGCTGGCAGCCAAGCCAGTTCAGTTTTAACCCTTCCAACCAAACCGATGGTTGCGTAAAATTCTGTGGCACTCCCCTTCAGCCAGGGCTGTACAATGTAGAAGTCTTTGTCACAGCAACCGTTCTCACACTCAACCAATCTACCTCATTTGCTTTTCCAATTTACATAGCCCCTCCTAGTAGCAACAGTGCAGGTTTTAGTATGCAAAACAATTCTGGCTGTGGCGAGGTGACAGTTTCATTTCAAAACAACCAACCTTCGAACGGCGTAGCTGGTTATTCCTACCTCTGGGATTTTGGAAACGGCACGACATCAACACTTGAAAACCCGCCGCCAGTCACCTACAATACGCCCGGTGATTTTGAAGTGAATTACTCGGCCACAATTGACACTTTCGGGTATCAGGTGAGTACAGTGCGGGTATTGGACGCCGGATGTAATGATATTCTTCTCAACACACAGCCAGACCTTTATGTGAAAATCAAAGACCCACAAGGGAATTTCGTGGTGATAACCGGGGTGCAAGACAATGCCTCTTTTCCTGCCATTTTTAATATCAACTTGCCATTGGGAAATGGCACATACGAACTAGAAGTGAGAGACGAAGACACTTTCGGCTCTGAAAGCTGCGGTTATGTTTATTTTACAAAAACCAATACTGGCATACTCACAAGCGGTGAACTGGAAGTACAGGTGGACATCATCCATCCAGTTCAAACCATACAGTCAACCGGGATGGTAACCGTGTATGAACAACCCACGCCGCCATTGATAACGCCCGCTGGAGTCATCAATTTGTGTGATGGCGAAGATGTGGAACTGGTTTCCAATTATGACCAAGACATTCAATGGTATCAGGATACAACTGTACTCTTCGGTGAAATTTATGACCAACTACATGTTGCTAGTTCAGGGCAGTATTGGCTAGAATACACAAGCCCAGTCGGCTGCAAAGCACAATCAGAGGTAGTGCAAGTCAATTTGGTGCCGCTGCCAAACCCACCAGTTTTTGAAGTGACAGGGAATGAATTTTCGCTTTCTGGCAGTGTGCAGTTGCCAGTCAACTACTCGCTTCAATGGTACATGGATGGGGATGTTTTGGTGGATGAAACTGGGCCAACGTATTGCCTGATGGAACCCGGCGTATTTTTGATGACCCTGGAAGTGACCGATGATTTGACAGGCTGTACCAATGAATTTAGCCTTGGCGTTTCATTCAACCCAGCATACACCTGCGCCTCCGCCGCCAGTGAAATGGCAGCAACTGCAGCAACCCTAGTTCTTTCTCCAAATCCAACTAACGGAGACCTGAGGGCTGATTTTTCGATAAATAAACCGGGGGAAGTTTCCTTTCAAATATTTGACGCTTTGGGGAAATTGGTTAGAAAAGAAACGATTCAAACATCAACTAAAAATGTTCGGCAAGACCTTGACCTAAATGGCTTTGTCGAAGGCATTTATCTTCTTAAAATACAAACAGAAGACGGTTGGATGACAGGCAGAATTTTAAAGCAATAATAAAATTTCACCAGCGATACAATTGCACTCCGCCGTTGTATCGCTGGATTTTTCAGCTTCAAACACCCATCAATTCTTCCCTCAACTTCAACAAATCCTCCTCCGTCGGGTCATCAATTACTGCTGCCCGCTGACAGTCTTTCCAACGGACATCAAGGTCGTGGTAAGCCACGGCAAAATAACCTAGAAAAGGCATAGCCGCAACGATGCCAATCAGCCACCATTTTCCTATTACAATCGCCAATATCAAACAGGTGAGCCAATAAATAAAGTAAAAAACCATTGAGACGAAAATGGCCACTGATGCCCTGAACTCTATGCTGTTGGTTTTTTTCTTCGCAAAAAGGTTACCCAAAGAAAGCGGCAGGAAGTTCAGTGCATAGCCAATCATGTAAGGAATCCATCCGAGGCCAAGCACCAATGCACTACCAAGCGAATAGGAAGTGTGGTCCATCAATCCACGGTCAGTAGTTCCAGCTTTGTGCAACAAGGATAAATAGTTGTTGACTTTTTCCTTTAAACTTTGGCGTACAGTTTCAGGTAAGCTGTTTAGCCTATCTGCCAGTTTTTTTTCTTCAAAAAGCGGTGCTGCATCGGTTGAATAGACTGGAAAAAGACTTGAAGATGGTCCATTTCTATGTATTTCAAGCAAGGGTTCTACCCACTCGTCATCATCCGGGTGGGCAAGATGAATTACCCGTTCGGACAAGCGTTTTTTGAGTTCTTTGGTAAGCGCACTGACACCTTTGGCGGGGTTTTCCATGTAGATGGCCGAATAGTCCTGAACACTAATTGGCTCACCATAATCTATGCTGACATCAGAGCGGAACTGGTCAGGATTGGTGTAATTAACTCCCACCGGTACCACTTGGATGTCCAAATCTGGGTATTTTTCGAGCGCTCCAAATACGATGCGTGCAGTGCCTTTCATCAACGGTCGCAAGCGTTTCTCATGTTTTGTTCGGCCTTCGGCCAAAATCATCACCTGCTTATTTTGGTTCAATACTTCAAAGCACTTTCCGAAGGATTCATAGTTGCTTTTCAGGCCGCCA
>JAHEAS010000509.1 GCA_024642645.1 Saprospirales bacterium
AAGTTTTACTATTACTCATTGAATATCAATAATTTATGTCAATAATTGTTGGTCAATTTCGGCTGCCAGTCCCTGCAACCAGTGCGATGGATAAATATGCTCACCGGATTTCAGCCCCTGAGCTGCACTGACCATCGCCTTGGCCACCACATCTGCCTCAATAGGTCGGTACTTAGTCAGCAGCCCCCCGGTCAGTCGGTCAAAGACACGCCCGATTTTGCCAGCCAATTGTTCCCCAAAACGGTTTTCGTTTCGCTCACCAAGCAGCACCGATGGTTGGAAAATATGCAGTGACCAGAATCCCATCGTGCGCAACGCAACTTCCAATTCGCCTTTTACCCTGCTGTAAAAAAACCTAGAATCCGGGTCGGCTCCTACCGAAGACACCAGCAAATACTGGCTTACCCCGTTTGCACTGGCCATTTGTGCAGCCTGAAATGGGTAGGTAAAATCAACTTTGTAGAACGCATCCTTGCTGCCTGCAATCGCCATGGTGGTTCCTAGACAACAGAATAGGTCGTCGCCTTTTACAAGGTGTTTGAACGATTCTGGTTGGTCAAAATTAACTATGTGCTGCACCAGTTTTGGGTGGTCTAACTTTAGTGGTTTTCTTACGAAAACAATCACCGTAGCATATGCCGGATGCAGCAGCAAAAACTGCGTTACATGGCCGCCAATCAAGCCAGATGCGCCAAAAACGAGGGCTATTTTATTGTCTTTTGAAATTTCCATTTTTGAAATTGTCAATGAGGTCATTAAAGACATTAGTCATTGATAAAATAACTAATGACCAATGACTTTATCTTTCAACCAGTTCCGAAACTTCTCCGCCCTTGCCTCCCACGTTAGCGATCGGGAAGTTTCGGCAGCGTTGGCGGCCAATCGTTCCTGCATTTTTTCATCAGAAAACAGCATTTTGATAGCCTCGGCATTTTGAGCTGGGTTGTCCGGCTCCACCAACAGTCCATTTTCCCCGTGCCGAATCAATTCCCGCATATCCGCCAAATTCGGAGCGACGATGGGACGGCCAGCAGCAAGGTAGGGAAACAACTTGAAGGGCAAAACCGTCCTTCCGAACTTCTCCATCGGCGCTGAAACCGGTGGGATGATGAGCGCATCGGCAGCATACAAATATGGCGATACTTCGTTGATAGGGAGGCGTTCCAGCAACAGGACATTCCTTACATTTTTTGCTTCGCAATATGCTGCCAATCGAGTCATATCATCCGGTTTTCCACCGACCAACAAAAAGATTAAATCGGGTAAATATGCGGCAATATCCACGAGGCTTTCGATGCATTTATTCTTTTGCATGTTGCCTGTATAAACGACATATTTTGCGTTGATATCGAGGTTAATTTTCTGTCGGGCTTCTATTTTTGTCATTGTGGGTAGCATATCCGAATTGTCCACCCCATTGTGCAACACCAATAATTTCTCTTTCGGGAAACCCACACGCAGCATGGATTCTTCAGCCACATGACTGTGAAATACGATGCCTATAAGTTTTTTACTGTTTGCAAATTTTGCTAAAAAACGCATCTGCCTCGGGAATACATCGCCTAATTTTCGATAGGTCTCGAATATGATTTTTTTACCCAAAATAAATGCAAATATAGCCACCCTTTTATTGCGGGTATAAACGATGCAGCCTGGCCTTTTAATCAAAATATATAATGGCGCAAAAAAGGAATGAAATAGTTTTTCAAACCGGAGCGGTGAAGCTGGGAAGCCCCATAGTTCTGTGATTTTAAGCCCATCTCCAACGTTGTAAAATTCCTGGATTTCCTGTTGGGTATTGTAATCCCGGAGGAACAATCGCCGGTATTGCACTGGAATGAGCAGTTCAATATCAAAACCAGCCAAGTGGAGGGCGGTTGCATTTTTCACGATTTGTTGCGTGTCCGTATTGCGATGCGGATACTGCTCGCTTGAGATGTAAACGATGGGCTGAAACTTCAATGTATCCTTGGGAATTGACATCAATCAACTTATTTTTTTGGCAAGTTGAAGTTGGCCTGGATGGCAAAGAGCATGACCATAAAAGCCATGATGGCCACATACACTAAAGTCCAAGGCATCACGCCGAAAACTCCGAAAAGAAAGAATATCAGGTTGTATAATTCTCGTTTGGTGAAGACACCCAATAAACCAATCACTTTTGCAAAGACGGTCGTTTTACCCTTGAAACTGTAGCCAATATTGGAAAATGCGCCGTCGGCGCCACGCCTAATGACATAGATGGTCAAACTTGCTATGGCCAGTGCCGCAAAAACACCGGAGGCTACTCCCGCCTGAAAATAGAAATCCGGCCACCCTACCCTTTGGACTCCGATAGTTAGGCAAACAAGCGCCGCCAATGCCGTTGAATAATCTAAAAAGGTATCGAGCGACTGCCCAAATTTGGAATGCATAAATTTGAGTCGGGCAAGTTCTCCGTCCACACCATCCACCACCGAGGAAATGTGGATAATAGCTCCTGCTATGAGCCAATTCCAATAGCCCCCCTCGTACATAAAATAGCAGGCAAAAAAACCGAAAATACCATTGACCGTCGTGACGTGGTTTGGGGTAACTGGGGTGTAGGCCAACACTCGACTCAACAGGGTGGAAAACGGTCGGTTCAGGTATTTGGACACGAAGCCGTCGGTAGGCTTGGTGAGGTTTTTAATCATCCGTTTTTTCACTGAAGCCAGCTCCTCTTTCGAGCGAACCGGGTGGCAGTTGCGGTGGTCAGTGGGCAATGAGGTCACCGGCGACTTACGCCCATCCAATTGAAAATCAACAAGTTGCAATAGAATAACCTCCCCATTGGCTGTAGACACGTTTGGGTTGGCGTCGGTCATTTTCACCATATCTTGCAGGATGGATACATCGACCACCAATGGCTGCTGAAAGGTAAAAACAGCCTTGGGATTGCGTTCAACGGCCTGTTTTTTTGCAGCCTCGATTTCTGAAGGACTAAAAAAATGAATGTCAATCCCCTTCACGTTTTTAGCCAACAGGGCCTGCATGGCCGTTTCCTCGGTGGTGATTAAACAAGCAACACCGACACCCGTTTTCTCCAGTGCTATCAGTGTTCGTTCAATTGTCGTGTAGCCAAGCACGTTGAAAGGGTGGAATTTCGGCATGTGGACCAAGGCGGCATATTCGTTGTGAGTCATTTCTTTGTTCGTAGCTAATTTTATAAAAGTGGGCAAAGTTGGGCTTTTTTTCGTTCTCGACCCCTGCAAAACCTTCCGCCAATTTTTTCGTTAAAGAAAATTTGTTGCTAAAATTGTTTCCCTGTTTGGGTTTGGTCCTTGAGCAGCGAATGGGCGCACCGCCAAATTCACTGCCTCAAATTCATCCCAAAAGACAAATTTTAATCAATTCTAAAATGTCTGATACAACCTCCCTCCTCGGCATTGGTTCGAGGGTAAAACATCCAGCCTACGGCGACGGGGCCATCATTCGCCTGCACGCAGCGGCGTACGAGTGCTGCTTCACGCTTTACGGCATTAAGATGGTCGGCAAGGACTACGACAAATGGACGGTGGTGGAAGCTATTCCCGCCGAAGCTGGCGTTTCGTTTAGCGAAGCAGAAAAATCCTTGATGAAAGTCCTCAAGCACTGGTCAGACATCAGCGAGGTGGTGGAAATCGGCGACCGTTGGGACGGTGGCACGATGATTCTGAAGCCGAG
>JAHEAS010000510.1 GCA_024642645.1 Saprospirales bacterium
AATATTTTGAAGACAAGTTCTTCATTTACGAGTGGATGCGAAACTGGATTTTCGTCATCACGGTGGATGAGAATGGGAAGTTTGTGCAAGCCGACCCTTTCCTTCCAAACGAAACATTCAGTAGGCCGATGGACATGGCTTTCGGGCCGGATGGAGCGCTTTACTTGCTCGAATATGGCCAGCAATGGTTTGCTCAAAACCTCGACGCCCGTTTGACTAAAATCGAATACGCCCCTGGCAATAGAAAACCAATAGCGAAAATCGAAGCTTCACAAACAATAGGTGCTGCTCCGCTTACCGTTAAATTAAGTGGCTCATCCTCAACGGATTACGATAAGGATAAACTAACTTACGATTGGTCAATAAGTGGGATGAAACAGCACTTCACGGATGCTGGATTTGATTACGTTTTTAAAACACCGGGCGAATACGAAGTGAAATTGAAAGTAACTGACCCAAGCGGAACCTCTTCAAGGGCGAGTGTGAAAATCATAGTTGGAAATTCAAAACCAGTTGTAGCTTGGAAATTGAGCGGCAATCAAACATTTTATTGGGACTACGAAGATTTGACCTACCAACTTAGCGTGAGTGATGCAGAGGACGGTAGCCTTTCCAATGGCAAACTAGACCCTAGGCGAGTAAAAATTTCAATTGATTACCTCGCAGAAGGGCAAGATGTGGCGGCCATTATCATGGGGCATCAAACGAAGGAGTCGGCAGCTATGGGCAGTTTGCAATTCGCCACAGGCTTGAAGTTGATTGAAGCCAACGACTGCAAAACATGCCATGCGATGGATTCAAAAGTAAATGGGCCGAGCTATGTTGACATCGCAAACCGGTACTACGGAAGTGAGTTTGCTGTGCAAACTTTGAGTAAAAAAGTCATCACTGGAGGGGCCGGAAACTGGGGCGAAACAGCCATGAGTGCCCATCCAAACCTCAGTCAAAAAGAAGCGGAGGACATTGTAAAGTACGTCCTCTCATTGGCTGGAGAGGTCCAAGAATCGGCTTCCCTGCCTTTCAAAGGCATGTACCGAACCGAAGCACACATAGGTAAGGGCGAAGGAGCGTATATTTTTCAAGCGAGTTACCGTGACCTTGGTGGGCCAAATGGCAGCAATTCTTTGTCGGAGAAACAAACCCTTGTTTTACGTTATCCAAAACTGTCAGCAAAGGATTACAATCGGGCGGCCAAAGGCGTTCGCCGGGAGCGAATCGGGCAAACAGATACGATTGCTGTTACTGACTTGATGGATGGACGGTGGATTGCATTCGATAAAATTGATATGACTGGAGTCAGGAATTTGGAATTAGGCTTTCTGAAAAATGACAAAATATTACCTGGTACAGTTGTGGAGGTTCGCTCGGGAGGTGAAAATGGCCATCTATTGGGTAAATCTGAGACAGCTTCAAATGCTGTGAAAATAGCAATAGAAAATACAAATGGTTTGCAGAATTTGATTCTTGTTTTTAAAAACAATAAATTGAAAGGCCAGCCTGTTGGGCGATTGGATTGGGTAAGATTTGAGCGGTAGAAAAACTTTCTCAGTGGAGGCGTAGTAACCCTAAATCTATGGCTTGGCGATTTACAAATGGATTTGACATTTGTTAAAGTTTAAAACAAATTGCATAACTTCAGTCAAGTATTTCACTAAGAACTACTTAAATTGCAGGGCAATTCTGGCACCTAATCACATGTTGAAGAATTTTTTCATTAAATCTCCAAATTACATGAAAAAATTATTTATTTCCAATGAAAACAAGTCCGTGAGAATGTTCAAGTACGACTGGATGGATATTTTCTCAAGAGTACATTTTTCCGTTCCAATTTTCTTGTTTGTTCCAATAATAACATTCCTTCTTTATGCCTCCTTCTCGAGTCTAGCATTGGAAGCTAAAAAATTAATCGGACTATTTACTATCGGAATTTTTTTTTGGACCATTGCAGAATATATGCTTCACCGCTTTATATTCCATTACAAACCAACAATCGAAATTGGGAAGAGGCTGCATTTCTTAATGCACGGTGTTCATCATGACTACCCAAATGATTCAAAGCGACTGGTAATGCCTCCACCGATAAGCTTGCCTGTAGGTTTTGTGTTCTTTTTATTGTTCAAGTTTTTGTTTGGAGAGTATGATTCTTTGCCGCTTTTTGCTGGCTTTTTACTGGGCTATTTATCTTATGATATGTTGCATTATGCAATTCATCATACTAATTGGAATAATAAATGGTTCATGAAGCTTAAGGCTCATCATTTGAAGCATCATTTCAAAAATCCGGATATGTATTTTGGAGTAAGCACACCCTTTTGGGATTTCATTTTGGGTACCAATAAGAAATCATAAAATTTGAAATAGGGAAAATCGATTAATGCTGGTTTCTTCCTTTTTTCTTTTCCTTTCCGAAAACATCCTGCTTGCCACGGGCATCCAAAACCGGCTCTGGCCTTGGTGCTTCTTCCATTGTTTCCGTCCAGAACTTTTCAACCCAAAGCCACTGTCCATTTTTCAACTTATAGCCTTCGTAAGTGCCATCTGGGACTTGTGTTGGTCCTTGGCCATAGCCGCCAGCCATCGTCATCAAATGGTCGTAGATGATGAGCCCCCATGTTTCATCATAGTTGAGCTTGAAAGAGGCCTCAGCAGAAAATTCCATCACCAAACGATTTCGGACGGTAATTTCATTCCCTAAAGAATCAGCCTGCACGAATACTGGTGCACCAAATACTGGCTTCCCTTCCTTGAAACTTAATACGTCAACAATTTTCCTGCGGTTAAAAAAGCTGAACCCATCATATCCAAAAAGTAGGTACTTGTCACCTTCCGGGGTCTCAAATTGCCGCAAGTTGTAGTAAACCGAACCGTACCATTTCTCTGGTGTCAGCAGGTCGTATTCCGCCGCCTCTACTTCAGCCGAACGGTCCACTAAAGGAAAAAGCTGAAGTTTGCTGCTATTCATTTGTATGGCACCGAAATATCGATAATCATCGACGTCCACATAAAGTTGCCAAGTGAATACCCTGAAGCTGCTGTCCTGGGGGTATTGGATGGAAACGGACTTGAGCCTGTCAAATTTGTAGTTGAAGGAATTTTCTGTTTTTAGTGCCTGGACAAGGGTCGTGATAAGTTTTTTGCATGTCCCAAACCGCTCTTCTGGCAATGAATCGTTGACTACCAAGAATGCACAGAGTGCCAGCGTGTCCTCGTATTCCTTGAGATGTTTGATGCCTTCAGCACTGATTTTGCCAGCTTGAGCATGGCCACTTAGGGAAAACCCGACAAGGAAAAGTATGGGCAGTATTTTTTTCATAAAAAAGTAATTGTTCAAAAGTTGCACAAAGAACGATTGGAGAAATGATTTAGTGCAGGATGGTCAAGTTTTGGTAAAATGCAGCGAATTTTCGCAACCAAGTTCCTCAATCCTCATTTAAAGGATATATTTGCCGCCGTTTTAGAACAATAATCAACTAGTAAAATGAAAATACTCGTTTGCGTTAGCAAAACACCAGATACCACCTCAAAGATTTCCTTCAGCGCCGACGGCACTAAATTCAACGATGCAGGCATCACCTACATCATGAATCCTTATGATGAGTGGTACGCACTCGTTCGGGCCTGTGAATTGGTGGAAAAAAATGGCGGCACGGTCACGCTCATCAACGTGGGTGGTCCAGAAAAC
>JAHEAS010000023.1:0-7128 GCA_024642645.1 Saprospirales bacterium
TCTGGGGGAAAAGTATTGGTGATGCAAATGAAGGGAGCTGATATTAACACCTCTAATTCTGGCAGTTTTGGGAATATAGAAGATGTTGGCAATGCCGGATTTTATGAAATAAATGAAATTTTGTCCGTTGCGGGCAACGAAGTTTATTTGAAAAATGAAATGCTACATTTTTATGAGCCAGCATCTTCAGTCCAATTGGTGACCGTTCCGGTATATGCCAATGTTGATGCGGTAGGGGAAGTGAAAGCAAAACCCTGGGATGGCAATACTGGTGGGGTGTTGATTCTGGAGGCAACTAATCTAAACCTTCAAGCATCAATTGATGTGAGCGGAACAGGATTCAGAGGCGCTCAAAAGGTTGAAGTGGCGAGCGATTGCTCCTTTTTCACCAACGCTGATGCATTTTCATACTCACCTTCCAACTGGAGAGGCTCCCCCAAAGGAGAAGGAATTGCCGATTTTGTCCAAGATAAAGAACACGGAAGAGGCGCACAAGCAAATGGCGGCGGTGGCGGAAACGACCATAACAGTGGCGGCGGTGGCGGTGGAAATATTGCAAATGGTGGCATTGGTGGAAAACAAAGTGTAGGAGGCTTCGGCTGTGATGGTGATTACCCCGGAAGAGGAGGTAAGGCTTGCCCAATTCAAACTGGACGAATTTACCTTGGCGGTGGTGGCGGTGCAGGTCATTTTGACGACACCGGGGCTGGGAGTTCTGGTGCAAACGGTGGAGGAATAGCTATAATTATTGCACAGACTATTGAGGCCAATGGCTTTTCAATTCTTGCAAATGGTGCTAAACAGACAATTGCACATGGAGACGGTGCAGGCGGTGGCGGTGGTGGTGGCACTATTTTGCTCAAAACGAATTCGATATTGGGAGCACTTTCTATTGAAGCAACCGGCGGCGGCGGCGGCGATGTTATCAATAATTCCGACCGATGCAATGGTGTTGGAGGTGGCGGTAGTGGTGGAAGGCTGCTAACAAATGCCAATAATCTTGCTCAAGTGAATTTGGAAGGTGGCCAAGCCGGTGTCAATACGGTGGCGTCTGGACAATGCAATGGGCCTTCAAATGGAGCTGAAGAAGGAGAGACGGGCCTTCAATCCAATTTGAGTATTATTCCTACTGCGCATAATGAAATTCAACAGATTGAAATTCTTCAGCAACCAACTGATATTTTGGCCTGTGTAGGACTTCAAGTGGACATTTCTTTTCAGGTTCAAGGCAATTACCTTAAATACCAATGGCAGCTAAATTCCGGAGCTGGATGGGGAGACGTGCCGACTGGTTCCAATTACACAGGGGCTCTTTCTCACGAATTGACAATATTCAATGTAGTTCCAGCAATGGATGGGTTTCAGTACCGATGCTTAGTATCGAGTCCTTGTATCGCCGAATTTTACTCAGATGAAGTTGATTTGGTGTTGACGGGTTTACCAGTTGCCGCATTTGACATTATTCCGCTCGGAAATGGGAGCTATGAATTTCAGAACAATTCTACCAGCTCGACTTCCTTCCTTTGGGATTTCGGTGACGGGGCCACTAGCATTGAGCCAAACCCAACTCACACTTACACAGATTTTGGGAACTTTACGGTGACATTGGTCGCCACTGGGCCATGTGCTAGTGATGAATTGGCAACCAACCTAAATGTTGGAGTACTCCCAACTGCAAATTTCTCTTTTCAAAATACTGGATTTTGTGCCCCTCAAACGGTGACATTCAACAACCTATCGTCCAGCAATGCAGAAAGTTTTGAATGGATTCTGCCGGGTGGCACGCCCAACACGTTTATCGGAACTACTCCAGTAGTCACGTATAACCAAACAGGGCTTTTTGATGTCACTTTAATCGCCTTTAACCCTGAAGGGAGCGATACATTCAGCTTGAGCCAAGCTATTGAAATTGGAGGGCCGCCAGTGGCAAACTATGATTTTTCGGTCACCAACTTGACGGTCAGTTTTGATAATTTGAGCCTAAATGCAAGCAATGGATTTGTTTGGGATTTTGGTGATGGGATGACTTCCGATGAGGAGAACCCTTTCCACACCTTTGATATCCAAGGGTTGTATCAAGTGAGCTTGACTGCCTTTAATGACTGCGGGCAAGTCACGATTACTTTAACTGTACCTACTGGTTCGCTTCCGTTGGCAAATTTCGCTGCTGACTTCACCGCCGGCTGTAACCCGATGACTGTTCATTTTCAAAACCAATCCTCTGGAAGCAATTTAAGTGGTTACTCCTGGGAATTTCCGGGTGGAACACCAGCCTTTTCTAATGATGCAAATCCAGTTGTAAATTATGACCAACCGGGATTTTACGATGTGAATTTAACGACCACCAGCCCATTTGGGTCACATTCAGTTAGCAAGCCTGACTATGTGAAAGTTTATCTGACCCCAATCGCAAATTTTGATTTTTTGCAGGATGGTACTACCTTTTATTTTAACAATTTGAGCGTAGGTGGCACTTTTTATCATTGGGATTTTGGGGATGGAAATACCAGTTCTGGCGTGAACCCAGTGCATGAATACAACAACGTCGGAATTTTCGATGTGGAGCTAACTACTTCCACACTAAACTGTGGAAGTGCTATTTCGAATCAGGTTTTCATTGAGCCTTCGGCCACAGCAGAAACAGGACAACCGATTATAATGGAAATTTTCCCAAATCCAACTACAGGCTTTTGCATCGTAAATCTAATTCAATCACGGCAGCTACCTGTTAAAATACGATTGTTAGACTCCTTGGGAAGGCTACTGCAATCTGCTGATTTTCAAAATGATAGCCTTATGATAAGCATGGCTGACTATCCTGCTGGCTTGTACTTTGTGGAAGTTTCAACTGTGGATTTTATCAGAACGAAAAAGTTGATGAAGCTTTAACCCGCTTCTTTTTTCGCTTAAAAAATTGGTAGCCTAGAAGTAACCCTACTCCTGCTATTCCTCCTAACGCCCAGAATGACAGCAGGTTGTCTTTAATAGGCGCCATATCACCTACCGGTATGAAGGCAGCCCAATAAAGTGGGTGAGAAGCATTGGAGCCTTTCTTTTTATTCAAAAAAGTCAATTTTGCCTGCCGCAAGGCCTCGTCTTTTGAATTTCCAGCCTTGAGGTTCAAGTAAAAAAGCTCCATAATCTCAGAAGATGCAAAATCGTCAATACTCCAAAGCGTCGTTACGATACTAGCTGCCCCAGCATAGGAAAAGCCCCTTGCTAAACTGACGATTCCTTCCCCACGTTGCAACTCGCCGATGCCCGTTTCACAAGCACTTAATACTACAAGTGCCGCATTGATGCGCATGGAGTACAGGTCTTTCACAAAAACAAGTTCATTCTCAACAGAGTCAATGGTTTGGAAAAAGGCTAGATAAGAGTATTCCCCATGTTCGTCGTTGGATTTGGCATGCACAGCTAGATGGAGGATGCCAGCATCTGGTGCATAGCGCATGAAATTCTGCTCCGTAGCAGCTGAATCGAGGTAAATTCTGCCCCCCATAATCTGCTGGATGTTTACAACTTCCGGCTTGTTAAAATTCAAGTTCCCGAGTACTGCACGCCACGGGTCATTTCGCCGCAGATTGAGTGAATCGCCGCCGTAAGACGGGGCAAAACCGACAAAACCGCCCTTTCTCCAGCCAACATTCCTTCCTACCATTTCTTCATGAAGCGTAGCGGAGTAACTATAACTGAATTGATAATGCTTTATCAGATAATCATGGGTGTCAAAACTGCCATATTCATCAGGGGGAGTAACCAGCAGTGCATCAAAAGGTAAGTAGCCCAATACACCTCCAGGTAAGATAACCACTTGATTTCCAATTAAATATGAACGGATAGGCTGAAAAAGGAGCTCGTAGAGCTCATAACCAAGGTTTGCATATTTCTGACTTAAATATTCAACATCCTTGCTTGCTGGATTGTATTGATAGATGCTGTTTCTGAATTCCTCCACCCACGACTCAAGCGGAAACTCCTTGGGTATTGTTACCACGTCAAATTTGTTCTCGTTGATAACAAATGCAAAAATGTTTTCTTCCCCGACAAAGTAACCTAACATGTTTTCACCTGGACGAAGCAACTTTTTTTGAATCTCAGGTACCGTAACGACTTCTGGTGCGTATTTTAATTTGAAGTAACGGGGATAATCCCTTCTCAACCCTTCCATCAAGCGAGCATATTTTTGTTGAAGGGAGAAAATTTGATTGTTCATTTCCAGCAATTTCTGCTGGTTTGCATCTGCGCCTTTCAGTTGCTCTTCAAATACCTGTTTTTCTAAGTACGCCATGTCAATTTTGGAGGCATATTCTACATTCAGTAAACTGTCTGGTATTTCAGAGAAGCGGCCAGCATGGACAGATTGAAGAGCTTCCAGTAACAAAGTAGCATTGCTGCGTTCTGAAATCTCGAATGCCTCATGCCAAAATCGCTTGTCGCTACTCAAACTCTTCAACTCACATTTGACGGCGATTGCGTTTTCATAAATCAGAAAATAATTGTCAAGCAAAGCCTGCCTAGAACCTGGTTCTTCCAGCGTAACCTTTACAAAGTCAATGAGTTGCATCCCAGTTGCATAGGTCGTGTCCGCATCGTCGAGCCATTTTCGCTGTCTATTCTGAGCGTAGAATCCTTGCAGCAATTTCCCTTTTTTCTCCAAAATGTCAAGCAGGGCCAATGGCGAGCTAACTGTTTCAAAGTTGAAACTATTGGCTTTCGTATAATTGATAGCCATCATTGCTGAATCGCAATATGCAAGGGACAGGCTGATGTTGTTAATACTTGACAAGGCTAGTTTCCCGTATAGCTGTGCTAATTCTGGATGTTTGTTCCCAAGAAATCGCTTTGTAATTGCAAGTGCTTGTGAGAAATGCTGCCTAGCTTCTTCGAGACTAGCTTTAGACAAAAGTAAATTCCCGATTCTTGCAATAGAATTGGCCACATCTAAATCTTGCTTTCCTGGCTGCTTGCGGACCACACTCAGCGCTTCGTTGTAATATTGAAGCGCTGACTGGAAATTTCCCATTTTTTCAAAATAATAACCCAAGTCGTTTTTATACTCCGCAAAATCGGAGGGGTCTCCGGTAGGCAATCCTTCAAATATCAAAATAGCTTTATTGTACCATTCATAGGCACTGTCGTCGTCTTTTTTTTGCAGGTAGCAGTCGCCTAGGTAGTTGCAGGTTCTTGCGACTAGATGATTATTTTGACCAAAAAATCGAATCCTGATATCATAAGCTTTTTTGAAAAAAGCCAATGCTTTCGTGATGTCTCCACGATTGAGCAATAAATTGCCCGTGTTGGCGTAAATATTAGCAACATCAGGATGGTCTTCACCTAGGTTTCTCTCGGTAATCTTAAGGGCTTTCTCAAAATTCTCGATAGCTGTTCGATAGTCTCCCCGGGCATTTGCCACCACACCAAGATTATTATAGAGTGCCGCAAACTCTGGATGGTTTAAAGCCAATTTTTTGTTATAAATCAACAAAGCAGTATCGAAATAAGACTTTGCTTCATCATACCGGTCTAACCTCAAGCACGCAGTTCCGAGATTAATGTAGTTATTGGCTGTCGCAATATTGAGGCCCTGCCTGTAGCGGTTGTAGTTTAGGGCCTGTTTGTAATGCTCGAAAGCTGAAGTATAATCGCCCATGTTTTCATGAACAATGCCGATATTGTTGAGGTTGTCAGCCACACCTGGCAAGTTCATGCTCCGGTTAATAACCAAGCTTTTATTGAGAAAACCGAGTGCCGACTCATATTTACCAATCGTTAAAAGATAAATACCATAGCTATTATAAGCCCGAGCAAGTTCCGGGTGAGTAGGGGATAGGTGCTTTTCCGCTACTTCTACCGCTCTTTTTAGGTTGAAATCGCAGTCATTGAACTTACCATTCCTTCTGTAATACACTCCTATTTCCCTGTAGTTGAATGCAATCTTCTCAAACGGGACTGGCCTTTGATTCTGGTAAATATTCAATGCTTTTTTTCGGAAAAGAATAGCCTTGTTAATGTTTGGGATTTTGCTGAGACTGTCCGCAATAACTTCGTACTTTTTGGCCAAAGTAAGTTCGTTGCTTTGACCTAGCATTAGATTGGTCAACATCAATAAAAACAGGGTAGTAAGCGCTAATCTCATGTTTTTCCCGGGACAAGTATGTTGTTCAGTAGGCATTTTTAGCCTAAAATGTTGAATATCTGGCAGTTGCAATTAACGTGGCTTTATGGTCATAAATTGCAATTTGCATAAAACCAGCAATTTTATTCTCCAAATTCAAGGTTACCAAGTGGCCGCCAAGAATTTTGTTTTCATAAAGCAGCTCCCCTGATTCAGAATAAATTTTCAGCGTTTCCGCATTTTCAATACCTGACAAATCTAAAATAAATTGGCCATTGGAAGGGTTTGGAAATACTGTAACTTTTGGGGGAGCAGGTTTGGCAATCAAAGTATTGGAATAGTTTTCCGGCACTAGTTTAACTTCAAAAAACACACTGTCACCCTGTGAAAGGCTGATTTCAATGTTTTTTGATAGAAAATTTTCTTTACCAACTATTAATGTGTAATCGCCTTCAAGCATTCCTTTTTTGAAATATCCAGTAAGGCCGGAGTCCAATGTATCCTGCAATTCTGGAATTTCTACGGTAGCGTTGAAAAGAGGCGCACCAGTCAAGCTGTCTACCACAATACCGTAGATTCTTGCAGCCCTTGTGTTGTTGAAAGACCAAACGTAAAGCCCATCTGCCCGATTTCCGCCAATAATTTTACCCGAAGGAAAATACGGGCAAGCAGACCAAAGTCCATTAAATCCTCCACTTTGGCCAGGCCAAGTATCATAAAATCCTACTTCGACTGGCACGGTTGGGTCGGCGACATCCAGCACCCTCATCCCTTCGGTATTATGTGAAACAAAACAAAAAATCCCCTTAATGTAAGGGTTGTGCACTAGGCTTGCAGCATTGGCGGTGTATTGGGCAACTTCGTAGGCGTTTGTGACATCTTCGATGTTGAACACGCGTGCAGGGTAGCCATCCTGTTCATCAGCTACGATTAGAAAACGTCCGTCTTCAGATGTTGATGAGCTGTGTGTGTTTTTTCCATCGTAATTTATTGTTCCCACCAAAACAGGG